>DAOLNV010000032.1:0-37055 GCA_035416745.1 Candidatus Hydrogenedentota bacterium
GGCCTTTGGGACGGCGGTTCCGTACATCCGCCGCAATACGTCCGCAAATTCGCCATGGACCACTCCATCCCCCGCATTTTCCCATCGCTGGAAGAAATGGCAGCACAGGTTGACTGCGCCATCATTCACAGTTGTGATTGGGACACCCACGTCGACAAGGCGGGCCCCTTTATCGAGGCGGGAAAGGCCGTTCTCATCGACAAACCCATGGCGGGACGGCTCAGCCATATTAATCAGATCAAGGCATGGGTCCGCGGCGGAGCCCGGATTGCCGGCGGCTCATCGCTGCGGTTCTGCTACGAAACCCGCGATTGGCTTGCTCAACCCGAGTCCGAACGCGGCGTGCCTCACACCGTGTTCTGTGGATGCGGCGTCGACGAGTTCAACTACGGTATCCATGCGTACGCGATGCTCTCCGGCATCCTTGGACCCGGCATCGCGCGCGTCAAGCATCTCGGCGCAGGCGTACAGCAACGCATCGAAGTCACCTGGAACAGCGGAGCAGAGGGATTCCTTGTAATCGGCAAAGCCGGGAACTGGCTGCCTTTCTACGCCTCCATCGTCACCGAACGAAGCATTACCCAATATCAGGCAGATTCGGGGCGGCTTTACCAAGCGCTGCTCGAGGCCACGCTGCCCTACCTGGCGGGCGAGACCGATACCGCCCCCGTATCCATCGAAGCGCTGGTTGAACCCGAACTCTGTGCACTGGCCGCCCGCCGTTCCTCGCTCAACGGCGGCAGTGACGTGACCTTCGCCGGTCTGACGGACGACGACGCATACCACGGCCAAGCCTTCGCACAGGAATACCGTAAGGCGCGCTATCCAGGATAAGCAAAGGTGGGCATCTCCGCCGGGCGCTGCCAGCCGCAAGGAGACCTCACGCCGCTTGTAAGACCGGCGTCCTCGCCAGCAGGGTTCCGTGATGCCTTTATGGTGACGGGGCGCCAACCTCCGCGCCAGCCGCCGCATTCGGCGCCTCGGAGGCAATGCCTGCCGCCGCGCGAAACACCTCTTCTGCGTCAAGAAAACGGTCAAACACCATAATGTCGTCCACGAGACCGTCAAACGCATATGCGTTCTTGCGGCCGATGTAGTTGCACAACACCAGCGGCCTGCCCGCTTGCTGCGGGGCGATGATTCCGGCGAAAGGCGTGCTTGCGCGTTCGACGCCGTTGACATAGACACGCAGCTGTTTCCCGTCCCAACCCGCGGCGATGTGACTCCAGAACCCCGCGGGAACCGACCATTCCGGGCTGCTTACCTGAGGCTCTTCTCCCTCCGGCGTACCTGCCTGAAACACGGCGCGGGTCCAGAACACCCGCAGTCTCCAGCCCGGCCACGGCGGGTCGCCGCTCTTGTCGCCCTTGAAACACAAGACCTCAAAGGTTGCTTCTCGCCGGCTCGGTTTCACCCACGCCATGACCGTGAACGGTCCCTGGAAATTGAACGCATCCGCCCCCGCCACGTTGAGAAACGCTTCCTTTTCGTCGACAAGCTTGATGGCGGCGCCCACGATACCCGGCACGAACTCCGGCGCCGAACCGTCTACGGCCGCGTATGGAGCGTCATGCCCGTTGCCCGTCGCGTCACGCACCATGCCGTTCTCCGCGTTATCCATGGGCCAATGGGCGGCGAGGCCTTCAAGACCCAGCGCGGGCCAGGCCCACAGGACGAGCAGCAACAATCCCGCGCTATTCCGCATATGCCTCCACTTCCGAAATCCGCGATTGATTCTCGCCCTCGACGAGCCCGGTGATATAAACACGCAGCGCGCTGGCCGCGACAGGATGTTCAAAGACCACCTCGACGCGCTTCTCGGCATTACCTTGGACTTTCCCGGCCGTGCGCCATTCTTCGCCGTCAAGAACCTGCACCTCGAAGTCCGCAAGCGTCGGCGTGAAGACCACAACCCGGCCCAGCGTCACCGGTTCCGGCCAACGCACCGCAAGCCAGTCCGGGAATTCGCGCGGCGTGCCGTCCTCCCAAAGCATGCCCCCTTCAATACCGTCCACCACACGCTCGGGTGTCGAACCGTGCGCCGAGTTCGAGGAGGTCTCGACCCGGGTCCCGAAGTCTTCGAATGCCAGGTTGCCGGGCTTCTTGCGCGCGGCGTTGGCTGCAGCGATCTGCTCGAGTACATCCGCCATGCCCGCCCGGGCGCCTGCTCGGGCGTCGGTTGTGTAGATGTGCGTGGCATAGACGTCAAAACGATCTGTCACCGCCGACCCGTCCACCAACGGCACCGTGCGCTCTTCGGAAACCACGTACAACGACGTCGACTGCAAGGCCGGCGCGATGACCAGCCGCGCGTCGCGCGGTTCCGTGGCCGTGCTCACGGCAAACACGAACAACTCCCCGTTGACCCGGCGCGCCGAGACGTGCAGATGTTCGGGCCGGTCCGATTCCACCGCAACGGCCGTATCCGCAGCGGGTTCGGCCAGTATCGCGTCCTTCAGGTCCGTCACCTCGAACGACAGCCATGGCATTCCAAGCCCGATGTCCGGGTAATTCTGTGTGTGGGAATAGGTGTACCACAGAAAACCTTTCGCGCCGTAGATCACGCATTGATAGAGCTGATTACGCAGTTCGACGAGGGTGGGTCCGCGCTGGTTCTGACGGCCGTAATCCCCGTAGTTGAACGCTTGGGGCGTGGCCCAGACGGCCTTGCGGCCCTTCCCAGCCTCGACCGCGGCCCTGATGAACTGCCCCGTCTTCTCGAGCGGTTGCGCCGCAAGCCCGCCCTTGATGAAACACGGGTACGGATCCGGCATCAGAATGTCTCCCCCGTCAACGTACTTGTAAATGCCAGCGATGGTGTCGTTGAGCATGATACAGGGGTGAAAAGGGTCTTCCTCCGCGACCACGTCGTAGATCTTCCGGCACCTTTCCGGAAGGGCGGGTCTCAGTTCGGGCTCGTCTGCCATGTACCATGCGAGAATACCCGGGTGCTCCCTCAGAACACTGACGCGTGCCCGCAACGCCCCGGCTTCATCATCGCCGAGCGGCTGACCCCATGCCGCGGTCTCGACCATCCGTGGGTTGGGATACGGGTAGATGGCCACTGCCGTCCCGGCTGCCGCTACCTTGTCCAAATCCGCCCTTACTCGCTCGGCAGGAAACCAGTAGCTGCTGTAGGCCTGCATGCCGACGTACGCATGGCCCGGCTCAGCCATGCGCTCTGCCGGGATGCTGAACCAGCCGAACGGCAATACCGGTTCGCCGTTGTGCAGCAGCACGTTGCGCTCGTCGATGCGCCATTCGTGCTCGACTCGCGGCAGTTTCCGGACCCGTTTGGCGGCACTGTAACGTTCTGCCCCGTCCCCGCCGACAAGCCCCACCCACAGCCGGTAGGCGCCCTCGGGGAGTTGCGGAATTTCGAGCCGGACCGTCGCCTCCGCCGAAGCCGGATGCTCGACCCGCGCCAGCGGTTCGCCCTGCTCATTCGTATCGGGATGAAGCTCTGCCACGAGTCGCAACGTCTCCAGTTCCTGATCAGGAACCGACACTCGTACCTCGCACACAATCTGGTTGACGGTTTCGGTGGCGTAAATGGCATCCCTATACCACGGTTTGACCAGCATCAGCGAGATTGGACTGTATGCAATATCCACCGGCAACATCTTGATGGACAAAACAGATGCGGGGTCGCGGCGGTCTACAAGTTCAAGCACAAGATTCTGCCGCCCCTCGTGCGCCACGGGCACGCTGAACTCGTACTCCCGGTCCTGTCCGGCGTCCAGCCCGTCGCGTACCCAATCGCCTTCGCCCCCGTCGAGTCTGCCCCGCAGCATGATGAACTGAAAGGCCGATCCGGCATTACGCACATACGTCTTCGCGTAATAACGCAGCGTCCCGTCTGCTTCGGGGCTCACCCGTTCCCCGTACGGCGGCTTGATCTCCCACAAGAACCGGCTGAAATCGGCGTCCGGCAGCCGCAGAACGGCGTACAGCGACGGCTGGTGAAACCCGCCCGTCAACGGCACGAACGATGACAGCTCTCCGCCGTCCGCTTGCCGTTCACGCGTGACGTTGAGGGCCCAATCGCCCGTCGAGGCCGCCGTCAGCCCCAGCTCGACCACCGGAATCCGCAACTCGACCGACCAAGACTTCTCGCCTACCCGCGCGGCCGCCTCGGAATGCGAATCCCATTCCACGCTGCTGACCTGGCCCCCCTGGCGAAACTCCGCATCGAACATGACCCCCTTCGAGTTGACGATGAAGTGGTAATACACAATACGTTCGCCGGTGGCGTCCACCATGACCTCAACGCAGTCGTCCATATAGACCCTGCCGTCGCGTTCGGCGATGTTTGCCGCCATCGCGGCGGGATTGGGCTCGTCCATCTCGACGCCGATGATCAGGTGGGCATCGTCATGAAGCACCTTGAAACGGGATTGGGCCGCCGCTGGGCGCTCGGGCATGTCCAGCGCGCTGAACCCTTCGTTCCACGGCGCCTTCTGCCAGCACGCCTCAGATAATTTACCGTCAACGACAATCTCTGTTTCGGCGCGAAACGCTTCGACGGTACGCAGCTCGGTCCCATGGCACGCCCACGAGACCGCGGCAACCACGATGACACCAATCGCAATACGCATGGAGGCACCCCCATCTCGTGAATACGGACAGCTTCCCGACGCCAGGCAGACCTCCACCCGGCCAAGCCTGGAATATAGCAGGCAATCTGACTCCAGGCAATTGACGCGTGGACCAAAACTACCTCTATCTCGCCTGGCGCATGCAAAAGGAAAAGAGAAAAGAACTCGAGCCCGTAACCACTGGCTGCGGGCTCACCGCTTGCTTTTCTTCATAACTCCCGGACGCCTTATCCAAGAATTCGGTCCACTTCTTCCCGGTCCACGTCCATGATGTAGCGTATGCCGGAAACCTCGGCCGCTTCGTGAGTCAAGGCCGCAATATCGTTGCGCGAAATATGCGCCAGCGAAAACTTTCGGCTGCCAGCCATAAGCTGGCGCAATCCCTGGGCCAGGCGCTCGTAGTAGGTGTACAGACCCAACGCTCCCGTCGGGATCTTCTCGAAGTCGCCGTTGCGCAGTCGTTGGCGCAATTCCACAGCCGTTACGAAAATCTCATCCTTCGAATTGCCAAAACGCGCAATGTACACGGGCACCTTGTTCGCGTCGATCGTGCGGCCAATGGTCTTGCCCACCATAGCGGCGGCGATGGGCGCGCGCGCCATCCCGACCAGTCTCACGAACGGAGCGCCCAGAGCCAGCCCCTTAAAAATGTGATCTTCGAAGGAGAATCCGCCGGCCACAGCCAAAGCCGGAACGTGTTCGCCGCGGTCCGCCAGAACTGACGCGTATTGATACAGCAGCGTGTGAAGGTGCACCGGAGGAATGCCCCATTCGTTCATCATGTGCCAGGGACTCATCCCCGTCCCGCCTCCGGCCCCATCAACGGTCAGCAGGTCCAGCTTGTATTTTGACGCGTACAGGATCGCGCGCGCAAGGTCCGCAGGGCGGTACGCCCCCGTCTTAAGGAAAATGTAACGCGCGCCCGCCCGCCGCAGCTCCTCGATGCGCTTGGCGAAAGAATCCTCATCCACCATGCCGACGCGCGAATGGCGTTCGAACGCCTTGAAGCTCCCGTGCTCAAACGCTTTGATCACCTCCGGGTCGGTGGGATTGGGAAGCACAACGTACCCGCGTTCATACAGAAGCTGAGCCTTCTTGAGGTTATCGATCTTGACCTCGCCGCCGATATCCTTGGCGCCTTGGCCCCACTTGAGTTCAACACACTGTACCCCGAGCTTCTCGATGGCGTATTCGAGGACCCCCAGGCGGCTGTCCTCCACGTTTGCCTGCACAATGATCGTGCCGTACCCGTCGATCTGATGTTCCTGGTAAAGTCTCACACGGCGCTTCAGGTCTACCGTGTCCACTACACGGCCATTTTTGATCACGGCCCCGTCATCCATCCCCACAACATTCTCGCCAATGGTCAGGCCGGTGCCCGCGAGCGCCGAGCCGATCGCCAAGCCATCCCAGTTATTCTTGGCAACGTCGGTAGAGCCGATGCCCGGAATATGCCAGGGATACCGGTACCGGATACCCTTGTCGTAACCGAACCGGACCTCGAGATTCACCGCCGGGAATACCGCCTTGTCGCTGTCCGCCTCGATGCCGTGCGCCCCTACAGCCGTGCCCATGATGTTGAAATGAGAATAGTCCACGGGATAGGTCTTTTCGGCCGCGGTTGTAATCACGCCGAACGGTTGCGGGTACAGCACTTCGTGCCCCCGGTAGGCCGACTTGCCAACTTCACACATGCCGATGCAGCCGTCCACGCACGTCACGCACAAACCCGATGAAGGCACCACCGAACCGATCGTCCGGTTCTTGGTCAAGGTAGCTGCCGAAGCATTCACTTTCGAGAAAGTGTTCGTCATTGTCGTCGTTTCCTTTCCGTCCATCAATGCCCTTGCAGCTCACACGCGACGCAAGGGGTCATGTAACACATCATGTCGTCAAAAGGATCTTTCTCCACGCAGGGCGGCGAAAGGTTCTCGCATCCCCCGCAAACGGCCTTGTCTGGCTCCGTATAGGTACAACGGAGCTGGCAGGCAGGGCAGACATACATGCACGCCCCGCAGAGCCTGCACTGTTCCGATCTCATGTTGAACGGCGTGCCAATGCTCCGCTGGTCTCCCCGGTACCGGAACCCGATGGCTTTCGCCATCATCTGCTCTTCGCACATACGCACGCACAGCCCGCACAGAATGCAGTCCTCGTGCTCCTGGCGGAAACGTTGACGGTTCACCCCATGGGCAGCCGCAAGATCCTGGATGACCTTTGACTGCGGACACGATGCCAGCAGCAGCTCAATGACCATCCGCCGCGCCCGCAGCACCCGCGTCGAGGCCGTCCGGACAATCAGGCCTTCTTCCACCGGGTACGAACAGGAGCTCACGAGTTTCGCCCGCGGGCCCTCGCCGATTTCAACCATACAGACCCGGCACGCCCCATACGGCGACAGCCCTTCCATCTGGCACAATGTCGGGATGGGAAACCCCAGAAACTCCGCGGCTTCCAGAACCGTCATGCCTTCCTCGACCGACACTTCCAATCCGTTTATCGTTAGCCGGATCATACGCGTTCTCTTTCCGCGGCCGCGCAGGCGGCCGGCTGAGCTTCATCAGGGCGCGTGAACCGAAGATCGCAACGAAGGCACCGCCGCGCCTCCCGAACGGCCGCTTTTTCCGGATAGGACATCTCCACTTCGGCAAAGCATTTCTTCCTCGCCTCGACCGGAATCGCCGGAGGCTCCATGCGTACCGCGTCTTCATCGTTCACGCTCTCAAAACACGACGGAGCCAAGTACCCTTCCGGAAGACTGCCCCGCGCGGGTTCCCTGAGGTCCACGCCGCGCAGGTATCGGTCTATGGCCTTCGCTGCAGCCTTCCCCGCGGCGATGGCGTCCACCACGGTATTCGGGCCGCTAACCAGGTCACCGCCCGCGAAAACGCCCGGACGAGACGTGCGCAAGGTTGCGGAATCCACGGCAACACGGCCGTCCTTTTCGACGCTCACTCCCATCGCCGCCAGGCAATCGCTGTCGGGGCGTTCACCAATCGCGACTATCAACGTGTCCAGCGGGACCCGAAATTCGGTTCCGGGTATGGGTACCGGCCGGCCACGCCCGCTCGAATCGATGTCGCCAAGCGTGTTCCGGATGCAATCAATGCCCGCCAGCCGGCCGTTTTGCGAGTGGATCTTCACGGGGTGAACCAGGGTCTCGACGTGCACCCCCTCTTTCACGGCAGCCTCGATATAGCGTATCCGCACTGGGGAGACCAGGGTCTCCAGTTGTATGCCCTCTTCAATAGCCGCATCGACTTCTTCCGCGTACGCAGGCATCTCCACGCACGTGCGGCGGTACAGCAGCGTCACACTTTCAACCGCTTTCTGCCTGATCGCCACCCGCGCGGCATCCACCGCCGAGTTCCCGCCGCCGATAACTGCCACGCGGCCCCGGGCGAGTTCTTCTCCTCTCAAGTTAAAGGCTTTCAGAAACGCCATCGACGAATAAACGCCTTCAAACCCCTCTCCTTCGAGATCCAGCCGCCAGCTTTTGTCCGCGCCCATGGCCAGGAAGACGGCCTTGAAACCTTCCTCAAAAAGGCTGTCCACGGTAAAATCGCTTCCCAACCGAACCCCGCATTGAAGCTCGATGGTATCCGTCAAGAGCGACGCGATTTCTTTGTGGACTACCTCGCGCGGAAGTCGATAAGCCGGAATACAGCTGGTGAGCATCCCGCCCGGAGTCTGCTCTGCCTCGAAGATCGTCACCTGGTGTCCAAGAAGCGAGAGATAATGCGCAACCGACAGTCCCGCAGGCCCTGCCCCCACGACCGCCACCTTTGCCGAACGGCCATTTGCCCCCACCGGCGGTGTCGGCAGGCAGACGGACGGCTTCACCCGGTCGGTCACGAATCGTTTCAACGCCCGGATCGCGACAGGTTCGCCTCCTGTCGTGCCCAGCTTGCAGCGGCGCTCGCACTTCCGGTCGCATACCCGCGCGGATACTGCCGGAAAGGGGTTGGCTTCCCGGATGACCCTATACGCCTCCTCGTATTCGCCTTTCTCGATCAACGCGACATACCGCCAGGGCGGCGTCTCGAGCGGGCAGGCCGTCTGGCACGCCGCGCCCACGAGCTCGCCGCACACAAACGCGTCGCAGCGCTTGTCTGACACGTGGCGGCGGCATTCGTCGCGGAAATGGCGCAGCATGCTCAAGACCGGGTTCGCCGCCGTCTGGCCCAGCCCGCACATGGTGGTGTCTTTCACCGTTAACGCCAGTTCCTCGAGCAAGTCGATCTGGCCAAGGGTGCCGCGGCCCGCCGAAATGTCATCCAGAATCTCATACATCCGCTGGGTACCCTTGCGGCACGAAAAACACTTGCCGCAGGATTCCCCCTTCAGGAAGCCCATGAAATACTTGGCAATGTCCACCATGCACGTGTTTTCATCCATGACGATCATGCCGCCCGATCCCATGATCGAGCCCGCCTTCGCCAAGCTGTCGTAGTCAATCGCCAAATCAAAAAGATGCGCAGGAATGCAGCCTCCGGACGGACCACCCGTCTGCACTGCCTTGATTCTCCCCTTGCCGGCCGGTCCGCCCCCGATCTCGTACACGATCGTCTTGATCGTCGTGCCCATCGGGACCTCGACCAGCCCCGTGTTCTTGATCTTTCCCACCAGGCTGAATATCTTCGTCCCCGAGTTGCCCGGCGTGCCTGTCTTGGCGAACGCTTCCGCGCCGCCGCTGATGATGAGCGGAATGTTGGCCAGAGTCTCCACGTTGTTGATCGCCGTGGGACGGCCATGAATGCCTTGCTGGATGGGGTAGGGGGGACGTTGACGCGGCTCTCCCATCTTCCCCTCGATAGAGTGTATGAGGGCCGTTTCCTCTCCGCAGACAAACGCCCCGGCGCCCTGAACTACCCGGATGTCAAACGAGCGGCCCGTACCAAGAATATCCGGGCCCAGCAGCCCGAGTTCCCGTGCCTGTTCAAGTGCTGTAAGAACGTGTTTGATCGCCAGCGGATACTCGTTGCGGATGTACATGATGCCTTCAGACGCGCCGGTCGCAAACGCCCCGATCATCATGCCTTCGATGATACTGTGCGGATTCCCCTCCAGCACGCTGCGGTCCATGTACGCCCCCGGGTCGCCTTCGTCCGCGTTGCAAACCAGGTATTTCCCTTTTGCATTCGGCTGCTTCGCCAACAACTCCCACTTCAGCCCCGTCGGGAAACCCGCACCGCCGCGGCCACGCAAGCCCGACGATTTCACCTCATTAACGACCCAACCCGGGTCGCCGCGCTCGAGTGCCTTCATCAGGGCGGCATACCCCCCCGCCGCGATGTACGTTTCCACGCGCAGCGGATCAACCTGCTCATTTCGCGAAAGAATCGTCCGCACCTGTTTCCGGAAAAAGGGAACATCATTCTGGCATGGTACCGGCCTTCCGCTCACCGAATCCGCCCAAACCAGCGCTTCAACCACTTCCCCGCGCGCCGCGGCCTCCACAATGCGGCCCGCGTCCGGCCCCTTCACCCTCGGATAAAATGTCCCCTCCGGCTTAATGAGAAGCGAGGGCTCCATTTCGCAGAACCCGTGACACCCCGTTACGCGCACCCCAAGCTGTTCACCCAGACCGTTGCGTAAGATCTCCTCGCGTACGGCACGCACCAGGTCATCCGCGCCGCTCGCCCGGCCACACGTCCCTGCCGGTATGATGATCGTCCTGGAACTCGAACCCAGGGTATTGCGAAGTATCGCCTCAAGCCTCTTGAAATCACCCAGTGAATTCAGCCGCATTGGGTTATCAGTCCTCGATAGAATTAGGGCGGGCGCTTTCGGTCAGGCCGAAGCGGGCGCGCTAGACAAATCCAATTGTTCCGGTTTCCTTCGTACCTCGCTCAGGATCGCGTTGACGGCAGCTACATCGACTTTTGAATGGTACGTCCCGTCCACAACCACGATCGGCCCCAAGGCGCACGCCCCAAGGCAATTGACCGTCTCGAGCGTGAACTCGCGATCGGGCGTGGTGTGCCCCGCCTGGATGCCTAGACGGCGCTCGAGTTCTTCCACGATAAGCGGCGCATTGCGGACATGGCAGGCTGTTCCAAGACACGCGCACACATGATGCCTCCCCCGAGGCTCCAGGCTGAAGGAACGGTAGAATGTAGCCACGCCGTACACGTCCACCAAGGACCGCTTCGTCGCCTCCGCCACAAGCCGCAATGCCCCCTCCGGAAGATAGCCGTACGCGGTCTGCACCTCCTCCAGGATTGCCATCAGTCCCCCGCAATCCGCGTTGTGCCTGCCTGCGATAGCCAGGACTTCACATTCATCCACCGGCGCCTCCGCGTGCTTCCTGCAATCCTTCACCACGGGCCTCCTATCCATCTCAACGGTATTCCTCACAGTGCCAAACCCCTCCTTCAACGCCCCGAAAGACACACGACCCCCGGTTCTCACAATCCACGCAAAGCCCGTCTATCCGGCTCGAACCCTTTTCCGAAGTGCTGCTCGCATCCTCGGTATGCTCCGAAAACAACGGTTCGACGTACTCGAACCTCACGCAGGAAAGAATGAGCCTGCCGGAGTCATCAGGAATCGTGCACCCTTCGGCTAATGCACATCGGCTGCACAGCGACTCGTTTGTCGGGTCTTCTCTCACAATCTTTCCCCTCGTATGACAAAGAGAGCACCTATCGTGCCAAAAGAACCCCCGCCGGAAAAACGCGTGAAAATGGCGCAAATGACCAGCATCGCAGCGAAATGCCCCTCGGAAAATGCCTCTTCGCGCCCTTGGATGGTGGGGAATTTGGTATCGCTGGGGAAAAATTCCCCATTCTTGCCGTGTCACGGACCGTCAGCGGGAAAACACCCCGCTGGGCTCGGCTCAAGACTCAGGAGAATCTCCCTCGGAAGCGCGGCGCTCCGGCGTGCCGCGAAGCTTCTCGCGCAACGTCTTGCGGTCGATTCCGAGAATCTCCGCCGCACGG
The DNA here is from genome assembly GCA_035416745.1 of Candidatus Hydrogenedentota bacterium. Lineage (NCBI taxonomy): Bacteria > Pseudomonadati > Candidatus Hydrogenedentota > Candidatus Hydrogenedentota bacterium. The sequence continues at coordinate 11,543 of DAOLNV010000032.1, forward strand.
CTTTTGTTGCCGCCTACGCTCGCGAGGACGTTGCTTATGTACTCATGCTCCACTTGCGCCAGGGTTCGATCCAATCCTGTTCTGCGCAGAGCCGAGAAGCGCATGAGTTCCGGGAGATCGGGCGTATCTATGCGATCCGCGTCCGTCATGAGAACAATCCGCTGAACGACGTTCTCGAGTTCGCGCACATTGCCCGGCCAGTCATAGCTTCTAAACACTGCCAAAGCCCGTTCAGAGAACTGGGGCTGAGGACGCCCAAGTTCAGCGGCGAACCGGGACGCAAAATGATTCCCCAGAAGCAGGATGTCGTCCCCTCGTTCCCTCAACGGCGGAAGAGCGATTGTGATGACATTAAGCCGGTAGAACAGGTCTTTCCTGAAACCACCCTTCTTCACCATGGCCAGCAAATCCCGGTTCGTGGCCGCGAGAATACGCACGTCCACCTTCCTCAACCGGTTCGAGCCCACCATGCAGATCTCACGGTTCTCAAGCACGCGCAACAGCTTGACCTGCATTGAAGCGCTGGTTTCCCCGACCTCGTCAAAGAAGATGGTGCCGCCGTCCGCCGCATGAAAGAGACCCGCGCGCGATTCCGCGGCGCCCGTGAACGCTCCCTTGACATGCCCGAACAACTCGCTCTCAAGCAAACCGTCCGGAATCCCCCCGCAGTTCACGGGCACAAACGGGGCCGATGAGCGCCCACTGCCGTAGTGTATGGCGCGCGCCGCCAATTCTTTCCCGGTCCCGCTTTCCCCCGTAATCAGCACCGTTGCTGACGTCGACGCGGCCTTCCCGATCGCGCGCAATACCTTGCGCATGGCCTCCGATTCTCCCATGAGACCGTACCGGACCGAGGGTGTCTGGGTTCGCAGCGACGCGCGGCGCCGGTGCATCTCCAGATTGCCGAACGCACGCCGGACCGCAGCCGACAACTCCTCATCCGTGAACGGCTTTGAAAGATACTCTTCCGCGCCGGTCTTGATCGCCTGGACCGCCCCCTCGATCGATGGGTAACCCGTGATCATCATTACTCCGGTATCGGGGAAGTTCTCGCGCACGTGGCGCACAAGGTCCATCCCGCTTACCTTAGGCATCTTGAGATCGGTGATGACCAGGTCCACCTTAATGGTATCGAGCACCTCGACGGCGTGAGCCACATCGGAAGCCGTAAGCACATGATAACCTTCCGCTACCAGGTTGCGCTGCAGCACCTCCAGCGTTGGCGCGGAATCGTCCACCAGCAGAATCTTTCCCTTGCCTGCTCTTGCGGACACGCTAATGGCTCTCCTCGGTCTGGTCCGGCGCCGTTGCGACAGGCAGCCGAATCTCAATCCGCGTCCCCCGGCCGGCCTCGCTGAAGACCTGAATGGTCCCTTGATGAGATGTCACGATCCCGTGTACCACCGGCAGGCCAAGTCCCGTGCCCTGTTCCACGTCCTTCGTCGTGAAAAAAGGCACGAAAACCCGTTCCAGAACATCCGCGCTCATCCCAATTCCCGAATCTTCCACGTCCAGGCAGACCCGGCCGTCTTCCGTACCCGTGCGTACACGGAGTGTTCCTCCTTCCGGCATCGCCTGTAATGCGTTGACGGCAAGGTTGACCACAACCTGGTTCAACTGCGCGGCATCCGCGGAGACCAAGGGAAGCGCTTCGTCCAGAGCATACTCGATTTCAATGCCCGCCTGGACGCAACGCATCTCAACAAACTCAAGTGCTTCACGCACAACGTCATTAATACTTACAAGGGCCTTCTCTGGAGAAATCCGGCGGGCAAACCCCAAGAGCTTTCTGATGATATCCCTCGCATGCAGCGAGGCGGTCTCGATTCTCGCCAAGTCCCGCCCAGCGGATTCGGGCAAGCTCGGGCATTTCCGCGCCAATTGGGCGAATCCCAGGATATTGCCCAGCGGTTCGTTCAACTCATGCGCCACTCCCGCCGCCAGAAAACCTATCGTGGCCAGGCGATCGGCATGTTGAAGCTGATTCTGCAATTGCGCCCGGTCCAGCTCCGCCTGTTTACGCTCGACAATCAGCCCCACCTGTTGAGCTACCGCATCGATCAAATTCCGTTCTTCCCGCAGAAAAGGCCCCTCATCCCGTTCTGGCCTGGGCTCCACATAGATCACCTCGACGAAACCCCGTTTTACCCCTCGAACCAGGACATCCGAGCGCTGGCCATCCGGGCTCTCGCGAAAACCGGCCGCCGCGTACGTTTGACCGTCCAGCACGACCCTGGCGGAGGCGACTTCCGGATACTGCCAGGCAGATACGAGCAGCCCCGTGGTCTGTTGAAGGATCGCTTCCATCGAAATGCCAGGCTTTCCCGCGATGTCAGCCATGCGCAGGAGACAGGTAAGTTCTTTCACGCGCTCTTGTAGCGCCGTGGTCGTACGTTTGACGGCTTTCTTACGCACCATTAACCCAAAGTGCGGCAGTTTCCTATCACAAAACCTCTACCAGGCTGCCGTGCCCTCTCCGGTTAGTCTCGCACGATTCTCGCGCCTCCGCAAGTAGTTTCCCTCTAACTCTTTCCGCAAATGATACCGGAACCCTTGCCCATTCCTCACCCCCAACGGAACGCATGGGCTTTGTCGTGGTGAGGGCCGGCCCTCTGGTTACGCCCCCATCTTTCCTGAGTCTCGGACTCCGAGACCGGCCGTTCGCCCCGATTCTGCGAAATAGAGAATACGGCCTATGCGGCCAATGGGACTTGTGTGTCTCATCTGTTCCGTCTGTCTCATCAGTCTTTGAAGTCCCCCCGCGCCGAAGCGTATTATCCCGCAACATTGTTCCACGGAGGACGCTGCCATGGCGAAGATCTGCTTCTTGGGCGCGGGAAGTACCGTATTTGCCAAGAATGTGCTCGGCGACTGTCTACACGAGGAGAGTCTCAAGAACTCGCAGGTGACCCTCGTCGATATCGACCCGGACCGGCTGCATGTGTCCGAGGTCATGATGAAGAATATCAACAAGACCCTCGGCACAAATGCGGCCTACACGTCCTTTCTTGCGCACGACGCCGCAAAAGCTCTCCAAGGCGCGGACTACATCGTCAACGCTATCCAGGTCGGCGGATACGAGCCCGCGACCGTCATCGATTTCGAAATCCCCAGGAAATACGGTCTCCGGCAAACCATTGCCGATACCCTCGGCATCGGCGGCATCTTTCGCGGACTTCGCACCATTCCGGTCATGCTCGACTACTGCCGCCTCATCGAGAAGGTGTGTCCCGATGCGCTCATGCTGAATTACACAAACCCAATGGGCATCCTGACGGGCGCGCTCCTGCGGGCCACCAACGTTCGGATTGTCGGCTTGTGCCACAGCGTCCAGGTCTGCGCATCAAACCTTTGCATGATGCTCGGCCTTCCCAGCGACAACCTCAAATGGCACATTGCGGGCATCAACCACCAGGGATGGCTCTTGAACATTTCCCGCAACGGCGAGGACCTCTATCCCGAGATCCGCAAACGCGCCCAATTGCCCGAAAACAAAGGCAAGGACGCAGTGCGCTTCGAACTCATGAAACGGTTCGGTTATTACGTGACCGAATCGAGTGAGCACACCAGCGAATATGTGCCCTGGTTCATCAAAGCCAAAGCACCCGAACTCATTGACCGGCTCCAAATCCCACTGGACGAATACCCCCGGCGCTGCATCGCCCAGATCGAGGCATGGGACGAAATGAAGAAGCTATTGCTCGCCGAGGAATCTCTCCCCCACGAGCGCGGCGAGGAATACGCTTCTTATATTTTCGGCGCCATTGAGACCGGCAAACCCTACACCTTTGGCGGCAACGTCCTCAACAAAGGATTGATCACCAATCTTCCGAACAATTGCTGCGTCGAGGTGCTCTGCGTCGCCGACCGCAGCGGCATCAACCCTGCGTACGTCGGCGATCTGCCGCCCCAGTGCGCTGCTCTCACCCGCACCAACGTCAATGTGCAGGAATTGACCATCGAAGCCGCGCTTACCCGCAAGAGAGACTACATCTACCAGGCCGCTATGCTTGACCCCCATGCCGCCGCCGAACTCACCATCGACGAGATCGTGTCCATGTGCGATGAGCTCATCGAGGCCCACGGCAACTATCTCCCGAAATACACCTGAGAGATAGACCCGAGCTTTTGCGAAGCAATACCGCGTGGTCTGTCCCCATCGCTCTTCCCCGGCCGCATCGGGCAGACGGACGTGCAAGCGTCAGACGGGGGAGAGGAGCGCCTCCAGGAACGCTGAGGCGTCCTGATAAATGCCCGGGCACTTGGTCTCACGGGGTCCGGCGACGTTCAACGTGCAAATCCTGTTTTCACGGATCCACGCCTCAACCTGCTTCAAAGTGCTGTCTTTCCCCTCGAGATCAACCACCAGCACGGGTTTGTTATGCTTCCGCGCCATGTCTACCGTGAAGGCCGTGCCCTCTGTCGGAGAACCCCACGTCAAGACGAGCGTGCCGTCCGAGTCCCGGGCGTTCCACTCCGTTCGTTCCGCGTATACCGCCGCAGGAGTCTCTTTCAAAGGGTAGGTAGAGGACAGGGGCCCGTCTTCGGCGAGGCGGCCCTTTGGACACCAGCCGCCGCACCCAATCCCCAAGCGCATCGCAACATCCAGCGCCGCACGGTCTACCCCGGTTTGCCCACCCGAAATAATCCGTCTGATCTGCATCGTGCTTCTTTTCCGAGACGCTCGTTGAATCCGCGGGGTATTGTACATGGATTGCAGGGCGTGACGCCCCTGCGCGGCTCCGGGCCTTGTGCCCGCTGCGGGAACTGGCCAAGGCTCCTTCCCCCACAGCCTTCCGTCAGTCAGGGGAGTATTCTGGCCGAAGTTCTATCGTTGTACGCCGCCATCAAGCCGGGCAAGGGCAGAACGGGCCTGTTGCTGCAGTGCAGGATGCTGTGACGCCTGCAGGAAGGCCTCGCGCGCCTTGTCGAACTCGCGGTACTCCGATTCGTACAAGTGGCCCATCTGATACGACAATTGCGCCACCACCATGGGATCCGTGGTCTGCTCCTGCACACGGCGTAACGCCTCGACCAGCGCGTCCGGAGATTCAGCGTCGACGGCGCCCGACTCAATGGTGCGCTTGGCCATTTCCATGGCCGCCTGCGAACGAACATATGCCTGATTGGGATACGCCGTAATTACCCGTGCCAACGCGCCCATGGGGTCGAGCTTGTTTGACCGCGCAGCATCCAGATCCTGCAGCGACCTGAACTGCACCAGCCGCGCCTCGGCCAGCAAGTCACGCCGGTCCCGCACGTAAACGGGACTTCCCAGCCACGTCTGATGGTACTCGCCGAACAGGCGTTCGTAATCGCTGTAGGCCTGCTCATACCAATGGAGGTGCGCGAACGCGATATCCGCCAGCAACATCTGGGCTTCGCCCGCTTCCGGGGCGTTCGCAGCGTGTTCAATGGCCCGCGACAGCCTCTTGTAAGCGTCCGCGTAGTTGCCTTCTGTCACCAATTCCTGAACTTCTGCGACAGTCGTCACCAGGGGGGAGACAGCCGAGGTTTCCGTGCCCGGGCGAGCGACCGCGCCATCGTCCGGAACACCGGTATCCCAGACGTTCAACAACACGATACTCAGCATAGCCGCCATCGCCGCGAAGGAAACTGCCACTACCCTTGGACGAAGCCACGGCCTCCGCCCGGGTGCGCGGCCTTCCTCCTCGACGCGCACACGGACTGCGGGAACCAAATCCGTATCGAATACGGGCCGGGACGCGGGCATTGCCGCAACAAACCGCCGCATAACATCCAATTCTTCTCGTGCGGCGGGATGAGCGCGAAAATAGGCCTCCAGGAAAGCGGCGTCGCGCTCGGGAAGTTCTTCGTAGAGCGCTTGGGCCATCAATCCTTCTGCTCTTCGTTTTCTCAGCATATTCCTGTCATCCCCGATCCATGCGCCTTCCCGTTACGCATGCCGGCCCGAATCTCAGAACCGGCCGATATCCTCAAGTTCGCGCCGCAGTTTTCTCACGGCCCGAAACAGATGAACCTTTACGCTACCAACACTGCAGCCCAACGTCTCCGCAATGTCAGCCAGTTGAAACCCTTCATAGTGGCGCAACACGAATACCTCCCGCTGGGTATCGGACAAAACGTCCAGCGCCCGCCGGACATGGTCGCCTATCTCCGCGGCCCGGGCCATGGCTTCCGGCTGACCGTGATGGTGTTCCGACGGAGCACCCGATTCCCCGTCGGGGAAATAGTCCGCCACCCGCGCCGTTCTCCGCCGCTTGTTGCGCCGCAAGTGGTCGATGGCATGATTGGCCGTCAAGCGCAACAGCCACGGCACGAATCCGCTTCGCGGCTCCCACGAGCCGATCTTGCAATACGCCTTGAAGAAAGCTTCCTGGGCAATGTCCAGCGCGTCCTCTCTGTTGGATGCAAACCGGTACGCCACACCGTAGACACGGGCCTGATGCCGCCTCACCAATTCGTCGTAAGCTGAGCGCTCTCCAGCCTTTACGGCCAAGGCCAGCGCGTCGTCGTCCTCGGCGGACCAATCCTTGTTCACATCCCTCTTCACGGTAAGAACGTTTCCATAGCCGATGGAGTTGACACACCCTGACGTTATGCCACAAACAAGAAGTCGCGCAACTCGACGTACCCCCGCGGTCGCAGCCAGGCGCGAATCTCCTCCCGCGCCCCCGGCGCTCCCACGGCAATAATGATAAATGTCATGTTTGGACCCGGAAGATCATCCGGGGCAATGACGGGCACCCCATGAATCTCGCGGCCGATCTTGCGCGGATGGATGTCCACAACCGCCTGAGGTTTCAAGGTTTCCCACTCGCGAAGCCAGGCCTTGCCCACCTCGCCCGCCCCCCACTGGCAAAACCGCGAGCGGTCCAGAAGATACGACCGCTCGAGATACGCCCGTTTCAGTGCCCGGAACCGCCCAAGCGAGTAGCGGCCCGACTGCATGGACAGCCGCCCCCGCGACTCCCGCCACCCCAGCAATGGCTCGGAAACCATCCCAAACCGCGCGCCGGCCAGGAACAGTCGCATGCAAAGGTCGTAGTCTTCCGCCCAGCCATGCTCCTCATAGCCCCCGACCCGTTCGAAGACATCGCGGCGCAAAAAGAACGTGGGATGAGCAACCGGGCACTCCACAAATAGTTCGCGGACAATGTCTTCGTGAGTTTCCAGACTGTTCAGCCATTCCGCGTAACGAGAACGGCCTTCCCCGATTTCTGCGCCGAACATCCGCACATGGGTACCGCACAGGTCTGTATCCGGGTGGGCCACCATGTAAGCGTGTTGCTTTTCCAGGCGGTCCGGCTCAGCGATGTCATCGGCGTCCATGCGTGCAAGGAAGGGCGCTCGCGCCAGAGCATAGCCCTCTTGGAGTGCGGCCACGATACCGCGGTGACGCAAATGCACTCGCCGGACACGCGGATCGTGAGCAGCGTATGCGGCCACAATAGCGCGGGACGCGTCCGTAGAACCATCATCTGCAATTATGAACTCCCAGTTCCTGCAGGTCTGGTTCTGGATCGATTCCACAGCGGCGGGAAGCGTGTCCTCGGCGTTATAGCAGGGCATCAACACCGAGATCTCGGGTTCTGGTATGTCAATCAAGGCTGGTTCCTGCCCCGCAAATCCGTCTATTCTCCCAAATGCGCATCCTTCCGTAAGTCATCATTGAACAATGACATATGCGGAGATTACGCCCAGTTTTCTTCCCGAATATCATACTGGTTCAGGAAGGGGAAAACCGTGTCCGTGATAAAGCTCTGAACTGCCCGGAAATTGTCAGCAATAAGGCCCAGCCCATCGCGCATCACCCGTTGCCGCGCGAAGATGGCCTTCACCTCAACAAACACTTCCTTCTGGCTGTGTCGGAAAGACTCGATGATAAGATTGTAAGAACCCGAATGTTCCGGGGTCTCCGGCAACACAAGCCGAAGACCGCCAACCCCAATCGGACGCTGAAAATGCGGGGCAAGACGGCCCTCCTGCTTGCACGCACGTTCCAGCAGAAACTGACGGGCATCATCGAAATAGGTCAGGGCAAAAGTCGTGCGAAGCGTTACCGTGTGCGCGGGCAAGAAGGGGACATTCAGCGCATCCATCGCATGTCCGGCGACTGCCTCGAGTTTCCCGATGAAATCGGAGAGAGGCATGTCCACCCATTCCTCGGCTACGACAAACCGGTCGGGCAGGAAAAGAAGCATGGATTGCGTCTTTGTGCCGCGCTTCGAGAAGAAACGAAACCGGCCCGGCATGCTGAAATCTGTATTGTCATAGGCCCCCTCGCGCGTCTGAGAAAGGTCAAAATACAGTTTCTGAAGCACCGATACCTCATGTTTGCACGGCAAATGGAGCAATTCCGCCGAAAAATGGATGGGTCTGTCCTCTGCTTGCATCGATACTCCCCTGCTCAATGTCAGTATAGGCCCCTCGGCTGTATGTTGCAACCCTGTGGCGCCAAAGGTTTTCAGCCGTTCATGCGCCCGAGACCCGCGCGGGTGCGATAGTTCCTCGCAAACGAAAAAAGCCGGTCCTGCTATTTCTTGACCAACCAGATCTCGGCGAGATAGGACCACTGACGCCAGTTCAGGTGATACTCGTCAATGTCGCCAAAGGTCAAGGTGATCTCGCCATCCCTTACCAATTCACGTGGGACGGGAAACTCCTTGAACGCGCCCGGTTCCCGAGGGTATGCGGAAGGCACCAGAGCCGTTCCGTCCACCACTGGCCGCAAACCGCCGCTGCCTGTTGCCCGCAACACGTAGTCTCCATCGGGGTCCAGGCCGCGGTAGGCGAGTTCTTCCGGCCAACGCATCAGGCACAACCACGACAACCGCGCGCGGCTGAACCCGTTGTCGGTCCAGGGAAAGTGCGGGTTGCGTGCCTCAACCAAGTCCGGTTCCACCCACGGACCCGGCGGCAATGCCACGTGTTCCATCTGAGCCACGTTGCCGATATCGTCATAGTAGCTGCCGGGGCCGGGCGATTCCCAAGTCCGAATCACCTCGAGGCGCGCCAGCTTCTCCTCCTCCGTCGGGAACGTTCGTATTCTGACGAATTCGTCCTCGAGCCACCAGCGGTTGTTCAGAGGACGGTCCACGTAATCAAGGATCGCGCCCCGTTCACCGTTACGCGCCTGGAACCGGGGGACGCTCGTTTGATACCCGATGGAGTCGAACATTGCAACGCACAATTCCTCGACCCGCCGCCGCAATTCCACCCTGACCGGATTGGTTTCGGCGCGTTTCAAAATTGCTTCCGCCTGTTCCATGACCGCGCTGGCCCCGAGCACGGGGGCTTGCGCCAGGATCTCGTTGGCTGATGCCTCGAGTTGGGTCTCGTAAAGAAGCCGGTGCCGCGTGTAGGCGTCGTAATAGGCACGCAGTAGACACAGTTGCCAGCGCCAATTGCCCCCCAGTCGCGGAGAAACAGCCTCAAGGGCCTGCCAGAGCAGCAAGGTCGCGTCTACACCCCCGTTGTCAGCGAGAACCCCTTCCCAGTTCTTCTCGAGCGCGAGGATTCCATCGGCCGCGCGCTCTGCAACCGCCGGTCCGAAAAAAAGGTTCGCGTACTCGAGGCAGGTCTGGCGCGGCTCGGTAGCCGGGTCCCAGCCGAGACGGCTCCAGACCGCTTTGTTCATGTCGTCGTTGATGCCATCCGAATAGGTCAAGAAACCGTCTGTCCACGGCGCATACCAATTGTGAACGTGCGTGTACCACGCAGGCTGAGGATTCGGACATTCCCGGCCCAGCGTCAACGCGTACGCCTGGTCCCACCAGTAAACCGGATATTGGCAAACAAGGCTATGCGTAATGTCCGGATAATGCCGAAGACCGTACTGCCTCGAAAGACGGCGCCGTGTATCGGCTATCGAAGGGCTCGATGGCCCATGAACGACGCCCCCGAACCATTCCGGCTGTCGCGCGTCAATCCACGCGAAGAAGGCGTCCACCGCATCAGACTCGAAGCCCTGGAGCGAGATCCAGACCTTCGCGGCCGGGTGGTACGGTTGCAGCCGTTTCGCCATGTCTTCCGCGTAAGGCAGAAGCATGTCCGGGGGGTTGTCTCCCGGGTCTCCTCCAGGTATGAAAACGGCGCTGAGCTCCGGACAACTCTTGAAGAGGTTCTCGAGCTCGTCAAGCGACTGGGTGCGGTACGCCGTGTCGTTCAAATCGAATGTCGCCGGGATCCACACCCAATAGTCAATCCCATACCGCTGGCAGATCTCCGACATGGCAACGTTCATCTGGTCACGCGGCACACGCGCATGCGGGCCTGGGTCGTCCTGGTTAGGGATGTTTTCAATGCAGTTCGCCCCGAAAATGACCAGTTCGCGGATGTACTGCTCATACGTCGCCACATCCCACGCGTCATAAGCATTGGCCGTGTTGCGGTACCCGAGCTGGTGACCCCGGATCCCATATTGCGGCGCGGTGCACACGTCAAGATCGTCTGGAAGAGACACCCTGCCCTCCGCCCACTTCATACTTCGCAGAAGCTGCCCTGCTCCGAAAAGCGCCCCGCGGGCGTCGGCGCCGATGATCCAAACCGTGGGCGCTGCCCCTTCCCGATGCTCAACGCACAACCGAAACCCCTCAGGCTTGAGTTCAGGAAGACGCTCGCCCTGCCGTGCTGGAATTTCGCGCGGCCAGCCGGACGTTGTCCCGGCCAGCGTGATTGCGACCGCCGGACCCGCATCAGGCCACGTTGCCGATTGCGTCCACTGCAGCCCTGTACGCTTCGCAACCTCCTCGATCAACACGGTTGCGGCCATCTGCTCCGCGGGCGGCCGCTCGCTCGCCCGGACAACAACTGTCGCTGCGGATACATCAACGCCGGGCGGCGCCTCACCCGCATGGGGCCGGCCACCCGAAACCGCCACAAGACACGCAAGAAACAAGATCCTCGACAACCTGACGCTGTGATGGCTGCACATAGTCTTTCCCCTTCGCTTCACTTCGTACGCTTCTCGAAAACAGCGTATCAAAGAACGCGCGCGAAAACACGTTCGGCGAAATTATGATAAGTCGGATGGACCAGTCAGTGGTCAGACCAGTCAGACCCATTTGATCCTCACAATGAAGTCGGTTCTTCCCTCTCCTTGGGGGAGGGGGAGAAAGTACCCCGAATTCGCGTGATACGTTTGGCTGAGGTTGCATGCCCTTTCGGCCGTTTCGAAGATTTGACATTTTCCTCATACTTCCTTACAACATAGGGTTTCCGGCCGAATCTCGGGGGCAGTAACGGCACAGTCTGCGGAAAGAAGGGGGTGCGGCGTAACCGCATTCGTCAGCCATGCCGGTGATCTTCCCCTGTGAGAAGGACGGGGATTTCGCGGTCTCTTTGCATCGAAAGCGGGCACTGCTACCGGGCGTGGGCGCCACGTCTTACAAACAGGAGGTCAAGTATGTTTAACGGACTATTCCATATTCCCCAGCCAAAGAATGAACCCATACTGAGCTACGCGCCCGGGTCCAAAGAAAGGGCCGAGTTGCAGGCAGTCCTGAAAAGCATGATCGACAATCCCGTCGAAGTGCCCATTGTCATCGCGGGCAAAGACGTAAAATCAGACAAACTGGTAGAGATGCGGTGTCCCCATAATCGCTCGCAGCTACTCGGACACTACCATCAGGCCAATGCCTTGCATGCGAATCTGGCCATCGACGCCGCCAACGCCGCCAAGCACCAATGGTCGCTCATGCCCTGGTCCGACCGCGCTACGGTGATGATGAAGGCCGCCGAGCTCTTATCCGGCAAGTACCGCCAGATCCTCAACGCAGCTACGATGCTTTGCATGAGCAAGACCTGTTTCCAGGCAGAGATCGACTCGGCATGCGAACTGATCGATTTCTGGCGCTTCAACCCCTACTTCATGACCCAGATCTATGACGACCAGCCGATGTCAAGCCACCAGGTCCTCAATTACATGGAGCACCGCCCCCTCGAGGGCTTCGTGTTTGCAATCACCCCCTTCAACTTCACCTCGATCGCCGGGAATCTCCCCACCGCGCCCGCGCTGATGGGCAACGCTGTCGTCTGGAAGCCCGCGTCCAGCGCGATATTGCCTGCTTACTACATCATGAAGATCCTCAAAGAAGCCGGCATGCCCGACGGCGTCATCAACATGGTCCCCGGGCCCGGCGACACCATCGGACCGCCTGTTCTCGACCACCTGGACCTCGGCGGTGTGCATTTCACTGGAAGCACCAAGGTGTTCTCCACCATCTGGCTCGCGGTAGGATCGGACATTCGCAAGTACTACTCCTATCCGCGCATCGTTGGAGAAACGGGGGGGAAGGATTTCATCTTCGCGCATGCCTCCGCCGACGTCGACGCATTGACCACGGGCCTCTTGCGCGGGGCATTCGAGTACCAGGGGCAGAAATGCTCGGCCGCCAGCCGTGCGTACATTCCTGACAGCTTGTGGCCAACCCTGAAAACCCGGCTTCTCGACCAGATCGCCACGATCGCCATGGGCGACGTGTGCGACTTCAAAAACTTCATGGGCGCCGTAATCGATGCGCCATCGTTCCGCAACATCTCCGGCTATATCGATTTTGCCAAGAACGATCCCAGTCTCGATATAGTGGCCGGCGGCAAGTATGACGACTCGAAAGGCTATTTCATCGAGCCTACGGTTGTCCTCAGCGAAGAACCTAAGTCCCGACTTATGTCCGAGGAAATATTCGGCCCCGTGTTGACCGTCTACGTATATCCGGAAAAGGAATACGAAGCCACATTGAACCTGTGCGACGAGACCAGTCCTTACGCATTAACTGGCGCCATATTCGCGCAAGACCGGTCAGCCATCGTCAAAGCTTCGAAAGCGCTCGTGAACGCAGCGGGCAACTTCTATATCAACGACAAGCCGACCGGCGCCGTGGTCGGACAGCAACCCTTTGGAGGAAGCCGCGCGTCCGGCACAAACGACAAGGCCGGCTCCTGGCTGAACCTCGAGCGGTGGGTGTCTCCCCGTTCCATCAAGGAGAACTTCCTGCCCCCGACCAATTACCGGTATCCGCATATGGCGGAATAGTCGAACGGAGCTGTACCCAAGGCGCGGAAATCGGGGACATATGCCAAGCGCCGCACCCGGCGCGGCTGCGTGTCCCCGGTTACCCTCGAGACGCGGGCAGCTTGCGTTGCTGCCCGCGCCCCGGTAGCATAATTCCTCGCATCGAAGTCTATCGGGTTCCGGGTCTCAATCGATACGAAGCCGCCTCCGCCGCCAGCGGACAGCTAAAAGGAGAGCGTACGATGCGGGTGCCGATTGCGCGTGTTGCCATGGCCGGGATTGCACTGATTGCCGCGGGATGCGCCACAACGGGCCGCCCCCCGGAACTAACCCTTCGCGATGCGGTGTCGCCGGTCTGGTCGCTCCAGCAAACTAATGACGAGCTCGTGGTTGCTCTGTCGCCCGCGGGCAAGAGTCTGCGCCTGGCGGGCTCGGCGGGCATCGTCATAGGCACCGGCGTCGACGCCGTCGTCAACGCCCAGTACCGAGACCAGATCCGCGAAATCCTCGGCGAGGACGATACCGCCTCGATTCTCGCAAAAGGGCTCGAACGCCGCCTCCAAGACGACGTCGGCGACAAATTGGCGCAGGTCCCGCCCATAAGCACGACTGCGGGTTACTCCAGCCGCCGCGAAGCCATGGCCGCGCAATACGAAGGACTCGCCCGGCAAAACCACGATACGCTGCTCCTGCTCCGAACAACGCACGGAGTGTTCGGTCACGACGGAACACTGGCGGTCAAAATCGACGCCCGCCAGGTCGCTCTGCCTTCCGGCAGCACGTTGTGGTCGGACGACATCGTCGTGACACCCGCTCCGGTGCTTGCCTGCGACCGTTTAGGCGATCCCACGGACCGCGTCTCGCCTCAAGTCAAAGGCGCCCGCCTGACTGTCGAGCGCGGCGTGCTTGACCAGTGGCGCGGCGGCGCCCGGTCGCTTCGCGACGACTTTGCTCAGACAGTCGAGGCGGCGGGAGCAGCCCTCGCCGTCAGCCTCGGATTGGAAGATGATACTGTCGGCGAATATCATCTTGCCAAGGTCGCCATGAATGAGAAGAGATTCGATGAGGCTATCGCTCGCCTCAACAACGCCATTCAAAGGCAACCCGGCTTCGTGGACGCCCATAATGCCCTATCCGTTACCTACGCCCACCAGGGAAAGATAGACGAGGCTATCGCAAAAGCAAAAGCCATCACCGAACAATGGCCCGAATACGGCCCAGCCTGCATGAATCTTGCCTGGTGGTATGTCGTCGAGAAGGACGACGCAAACGCAGCCCAGCCATTCTATAAACGCGCACTCGATCTCGGCATGGAACCCGTCGAAGAGATCGCGGAAGAACTGCCGTGAGACGGTGAAAGGGCTTACGGCGCACCCCCGGCTAGAGTGCGGGGGACGACTGGTATTCCTGTTCGAGCCGCCGGGCGCGGTGCCGTTTCAACAACCACCGGAATCCCAGGTACAAGACAAAACCCGCTGTTACAGCCGCAGCGCCCAGGCTTGTCCACGCGCCCATAACCAGGCTGCGGGGTTCATACACCATTTCAATCCGGCTCGTACCCTCTGGCACTCGCAACCCCCGGAAAAGACCGTCAACAGGAAAAATCTCCGCCGGCTTTCCATCGATAACAGCATTCCACCCGGGATACCAGGCATCCGCCAAATACAGCACCCCCGCCTTGTCGGATTCAATCGCGATCTGCAGACAGGCGTTGGTGCTTTCCGGCAAGATGGTGGCCGTGGCTGCATCCGACCCTTCAACCGCGGGAGGAACAGGCCCTTCCACCAGCGGCGGAAGCTTCCCATCAAGTTGTTCCGGATTAAACGTCTCGACCGGACGCCAGTCGAAGGCCAGCCACGCGCGTGGCTTGGCCTCAAGATCCTCGAAGATGCCGGCGCCCGAAGGCAGCACATGGCTGAGACGCAATAAGGGCCGCACCGGCGCAAAAACCCCTTGAATGTCTTCCTTGGCCAGAACAAGACTCCCTGCGCCTGTGCGCCGGAGCAAAAGCGGGTCCCGCTCGGAAGCCTCGAAAAATGCGCGATGCCGTTTCAAAACCACCCCGCTGGGCGCGTATGTTTGAGATATCAGATTCCCTGTCAAGGGCCAGTCCTTGAGATGCAAGCTGCCTCCCGCCCGCAACCCGCTCTCCTTGAGGGCCGCGACGAAGTCCGTGCTCGGGAAAACCGTTTCGGGGGGCATAAATGCCGGGTAGGTGTTTCCCGGGTGGAAAACTGCCATGGACTGCAGGATCGTCAACACGCATAGGGAATAGCCTATAAGGCGTTGCGAAGGCTTAAGCAGCGTGACCAGTATCAGTAAGGCAACCAACAGGAAAGAGATGGCTGGGATCAAAGCCTGTCCCGCGAGGTGCAGCTGCTCCGACTTGGCGCTCTGCCATCCCAGCGCGCCGATAATCGCCGCGCCCACGAATACCACGGGCAATATCATCGCCAAACGTTTCAATGTATGCTTGCACGCTTCCGCATCGAGGGAAACCCATTCCTCGGCGGCGGCGGCCGCGATAACCGCAGCCAGCAGCGGTCCCGCCGCAAGGAGGTGCTCCGGACGCAGGCGCCTGAAGGGGAACACGTCTGCAAGCAAGGTCCAGCCCAGGACGGACAGAAAAACGGCGCCTGCCGAGGCAATCAGCAATGCTTCAATGCGATGACGTTGCGGGGGCGTCGAATAGCGTCTCAGCGCAAACCACAGCGGAATCAGAGACAGCTGGATAATCCCCACATGGAGGAGAAGCGCCACGCGCGCCTCCGCGCACAACTCCTCGCTTGCGAGACTGTACGGCGTTCTCCCAAAAAGATGCGGCAGGAACAACCCCGCCACGTGGGTCAGTTTGAGGTCGGCGGCAGGTTCGAGATTTCCCAGGCTGGCGCTTTCTCGCACCAGTTCATAGAAAGGCAGCACTTGGACGCCGCACAGGGCCGCCGCAACCACCACCGCAATAACGTATGTGCTGATACTCGAAAAAAGCTGGGTCCCTCCCCGTTGGCCCAGGAGGTTGCGCGCAATGATGAAGATCATGGTCACGATAAGGAGGCCGCCGAGGGCTTCCGGCTCGCCTCCCAGAAGCATTGCCGCCAGCACCAGCGCTCCGCACGGCCAGTATTGGATGCGCCCCAGCGCAAGGCGGTCAACGAAAATAAGCAGTAACGGAAGCCACGGCAAGGTGTCGGACAGCGGCGAAGCGAGCCAATAAAAGAATATCGCGCTCAGCTGAAACGATAACGCGATAAACAACGATAACGACGGCACAAACCCCAGCCGCCGGCCCGCTACCAAACCGCAAAGGCCCGCCACGAAAACCTTCAGAAATGCCGAGAGTCTGAGCCCCGTCTTCACATCAAAAAAGTAAAAGGGCAGACTGAAAGGTGACAAACAACGCGAGCGCCATGACGCAAAAAACGGTATGCCGCAGCCCTCGACAGGATCCCACAGAAGGGAATCATTCCGCTCGGCCGCATCGCTCAGGAACGCGTACCACGGGTAATACTGTCTGGCCGCAGCCTGGGAAGGCTGTCCTGTTGGTTCCAGGCCGGAAGGCCGTGCCTCCTCCCACGGCGGCGTAAACAGCGTGCCGGCCACCGGAATGGGCACCCGCCCCTGCAACACAACGGGATACAGCGCCGCGAAAGCTCCTGCCGCGATCAGGCCGAGACAAACAAGATGCTCCAGCGTACTCCGCATCCAGGGTCTCACGAGTTCCTCCCAGATTTACCCGCGTTTTGGTTTCTTGGGTGGCGTGTGAATGCCCAGGCCGAGAAAATCCTCCGCCGCCTCCTTGATCGTCTCAGACAGTGTGGGATGCGTGTGTATTGTGTCAGCCACCTCGTCAACCGTTGCCTCCAGCTGCATGGCCATGGCAGCCGATGCAATCAGCTCGCCCGCTTCGGCCCCCATGATGTGAATGCCCAGTACCTCGCCCGTCGCCGCGTCACCCACGACTTTCACCATACCCTCGGTTTCACCGATGGCGTGGGCGCGGCCGCTGGCCCTGTAGCTGAACCGGCCAACCTTGACTGATGCACCCGTTGCGACGGCCTCCTTCTCGGTGAGCCCCACGCGCGCTACTTCCGGATAGGTGAAGGTGCAGGCCGGCACAACACGGTAATCCATCACGCGGTTGCCGCCCGTAGCGTTTTCAGCGGCGACGATGGCTTCTGCCGACGCGCCATGGGCCAGCATGGTCTTGCCCGTAACGTCGCCAATGGCGAAAATGCCCGGGATGTTCGTCTCCATGCGTCTGTCCACCACGATGGCGCCCTTCTCGGTAACCTTGATTCCCAGCGAGGGTACATCGGTGACCGCCGATGAGTTGTAGCGGACACCAATCCCTACCAAGACGTAATCTGCCTTTATTGAATCCTCTTTTGCGCCCGAAAGCTTCAGCGTAACAGTGTCCCCCTTGCGCGACATTGATTTTACGGTCGTCCCCGTCAGTACGTTAATGCCGCGCTTCGCAAACAGCGCGCCCAGCCGCTTGGTCAATTCCTCGTCCTCGAGAGGAAGCACGGCCGGCATCATCTCGACCAGGGTGACCTCGGAACCCAAGGCGTTCCAGATACAGGCGAACTCTGCGCCCACCGCACCCGCTCCAATCACCGTGGCCCGTTTCGGAATTTCAGCCAGGTCCAGTGCCTCGGTGCTTCCAATGATGCGTTCGCCGTCTGTTTCCAGCCCGGGGATACGCGCCGGAGAACTACCCGTCGCCACAATAACCGCCTTGGCGCAAATCTCTTCCTTCCCCACCCTCACGACCCCGGGCTTTGTCACCACGCCCTTGCCCTTGACCACCTCGATCCCGTAAGCCTTGAACAACCCCTTGATGCCGTCTTGGTTGGTCTTGATGACATCGTCTTTATGCTTGAGCAGGCCTTTCATGTCCACGGAAACGCCTTTGACCTTCAGTCCGAAGCGTTCCGCATCACGCAGTTTCCGGTAGAGCTCAGCAGTGTGGATGAGCGTCTTGGTGGGAATGCATCCCCAATTCAAACACACCCCCCCCAACTGGTTGCGCTCCACGACAACGGTCTTCGCGCCCCGTTGCGCGGCGCGGATTGCAGCCACATATCCACCAGGACCGGCGCCAAGCACCGCCACATCACATGCGATCATTCCTGATATTCCTTCTTAAAAGTTCGCGTCTTCCAGAATGCCTTTGAGGGTCTTCATGAACTGGGCAGCCACCGCGCCGTCTATTACCCGGTGATCGCTCGACAGGGTCATCTTCATGATTGGCCGCACGTGGATGCCGCCGTCAATTACCACGGGCCGTTCCTTGATTTGGCCGACCGCCAGAATCGCGCTGTCCGGCTGGTTGATGATAGCCGTGAAATGGTCCACGCCGAACGCACCGAGATTCGACACCGTAAACGTATTCCCCGAGTAATCATCGGGCAGCAACTTCCCGGTGCGGGCTTTCTCGGCGAGTTCCCCACAGACCCGGTTGATGTCTTTGAGCGTCTTGTTCTGTGCCTGGCGCACCACCGGCACGATCAGGCCCGCCGGCAACGCCACCGCGAATCCGAGGTTGATATCGCCTGCCAGTTCGATGGCATCACCCGCCCAGCGCGCATTAACCTGAGGATGCTGCTGAATAGCGAGCGCTACCGCGCGAAGCACCAAATCGTTGAAGGACGCCTTGAATTCCGAGCACGAGCGGCGGAAGGCCATTGATGCGGCCATATCAACCTCGACGGTCATGTAGTAGTGCGGGGCGCTGTACTTGCTCGCCGCCATCCGCTCCGCGATAATGCGTCGCATGGGGGAGAGGGGCACCCGCTGAACCTTCCCCGAAACCATGGCCAAACCCGCCGGCGCCGCGGCAACACGAGGCGCGACGAGAGCCCGCTCCACGTCGTCCTTCGTAACCTTGCCGCCGGGTCCTGTGCCTTCGATCCGGGCAAGGTCTAAGCCATGCTCTAATGCCATTTTCCGCGCCGTAGGCGTGATTGCTATTTGTGATGCGTAGGCCTCGACGTCCGCCTCCATCACGCGCCCGCCCGCGCCTGTCCCTCGCGCGAAGGCCGGGTCAACCTTAAGCTGTTCGGCCCGCTTGCGCGCGCGGGGAGATACGGGCGTACGGCCGGCAGGAGCCGCTGTGGGCGCCATCTCCGTCTCCATAGACGCCCTGGACTCTTGACGCGCGGCGCCTGCTTTCGGGGCGGCCGTCTCGGAAGGCTTCGCTGCCCCCCGGGCTGCCACGCCATACTTGGACAGGTCGGGCAGGGCCTCCTTCACGTCGCCGACCAAGGCGACAACGGTCATAACGGGCACCTCGATACCTGGCTCGACCAGGATCTTCCGCAAAATGCCCGCGGCCGTGGATTCACACTCGATTTCAGCCTTGTCGGTCTGGACCGAGAAGAGGACCTCCCCGGCCTTGACCGGCTCGCCCTCTTGTTTACGCCACTCAACGATGGACGCCTCTTCAACCGACTGCCCTAATTGTGGAAGTTTAATCTCTTGCATCACTTATCCTGTTCAATCCAACCCTCTTGCCGGAGACGCGCCCCGGCTTCCAGAATCAGCCGGGCCAGTTCCGAGCCGGGGTTCAGACCGCATATTTCCTGCAGCACCGCCTCAACGCCACCGCGTGCCCGAGTGGATTGAAGACGCCCTGCCGCACCGTCAGCAGGATGATCGTACCGGATTGCTGCGGCCGCTGCAAATGCAATGTGTTCAGGCACAATACCTTGCTCCAGACACATGAGGCCGGCCCCGATGAGCCGGTCCTTCGGACCCAGCTTCCGGATCGGATCCGCGGCAATCCGCCGAACCTGGTCGCCCAGGGCTTTGTTGCGGTACCGTCTGGCAAGATCCGCTGCATGCGCCTCCAGATCCGCTTTGTCCATTCCCCATTTCCGCGCCAGGCTTTCACAGGACTCGGCTGTCGCAGCCTTCATGCCAGCAAGCACCCTCCCGTCTTCCATAGCCTGCCAGATGTATTCATGACCGCGGAGGTAGCCAAGGTACGCCGCGGTCGCATGGCTCAAGTTGTGCACGAACAGTTTGCGCTCAACATAGGCCCCGAAGTTGGCCTTGGGCAGGAGGTTGTTGAGTTTCGGGATAGGGCCTTTGAAGGCTTCTTTGTCCACCGGGAGTTCACAGTAGGCTTCCACGCAGATCAGCAGCGGATCCTCCGCGCGCTCCTTCTCCGTCATGATCGGCACCATGCGGCCAATGCTGGCCTCAACGAAACCGACTTTCTCATCCAGAACCGCATGGAACCTCGGCTCAAGGTGCTCTCTTACCTTTTCCCGCAGAAACGGCCCCGCCCCAATGAGATTTTCGCACACGATGAAGTTCAAGGGCCGCGCCGAGGGGTTCGCGAACCGTTTCTCGATGCCGCGCGCAATCGTTGGCGCCACTTTGGGCAGCACATTGACCCCCACAGCCGTTGCCGCCAGATCCGCCTCCCCAATTGCCCGCGCCACGGCATCGACATCACCCGCATGCAACGCCGAGACATTCCGGATGCACAACGTCTGCGGCTCTTCGTCGACGATCCGTAACGGGTACTCCCCGCGCTTGTTCAGCGCCTGCACCACGTCGTCGAGCACGTCCACGAATGTCGCCGCGTACCCCGATTCGTAGTAAAGTTGCCCAAGAAACCCCCGGCCAATATTGCCGGCCCCCAATTGCAGAGCTCTTTTCAAGCGTAGTCCTTTCTATTCAGCGGTTCGGCATGAAGGGAACTAGAGTATACCTTGTCCGCAACCCGTTTTCGATCCGCCAATCATCGTCCCCATGCCGAATACTTTGACGAACAGGGGCGCCTCCGAACAGCTGATGTCCCCATAACCCACAGTGGTCATGGTGGTTACAGTGAAATACACGGCGTCCGGCCAGCTCAGGTTGGGAGACCGGTGAAAAACATAAACGGATGCGCCCATGAAAAGCGCCACACCGAAGAGAATGGCAACAAACGCCTTCCCCATTGTCAGCATGCCCCAGGGCCGACGCCCTCCAAGTACCCCAATCACAGCCATTTTGCGAGGGCCGCGATGCGGTTGTCAAAGCAAGTCTTTACTGCACGTGCGTCACATACGCGAGCAATTCCTCGTGAATATGGCCATTGGAAACGAGAACTCCGTCATTCTGGCCAAACAACTGTAAAGGATGGCCGCTCAGATCGGACGATGTGCCGCCCGCTTCCTCCGCCAGCAGAAGACCCGCTGCGTAATCCCACGGACGCAACGACACGTGCACGTATCCATCCCCGTCGCCGGTCGCGACCGAGCATAGCCCAAGAACAGCCGCGCAATGGCACCGAAACTGCCCGGCATTGAGCAGGATCTCCCGTGCGCGGTCCAGCGTCGGCCGGCGCGCAGGCGGTCCTCCAAAATCGATCTCGACACGCGCAACAGACAAAGAATGCACGTTGGAGACATGAATGGGGCTGCCATTGCGCCGCGCCCCCGATCCCCGCTCCGCCAGGAACACATCGCCTGTAACCGGGAAGGCGACTCCTCCCGCCACCGGCAAGCCGCCGCGCGAGAATGCTATCGATATCCCGAACTCTGGCAAGAGCGAACGCACGAAGTTCTGGGTGCCGTCGATTGGATCGATGAGCCATGCCCGGGCACAGGGATCGCCCGGGTACCGCGCATACCTCCCCTCTTCCCCCACCACAACATCGTCAGGAAAAGCTTCCTGAATCAGGGACACGAGCTGGCGCTGCACCTCGATATCCACCTCCGTCACCAAATCGTTTGCGTGACTCTTTGATGAAATGTCCAGATACTCCCTGTCTTCATGGCGTTCGCGCACATACGGAATAAGTGCATCAAAAGCCTCCTCGATCAATTCGAGCTCGCTCATTGGCGTTCTCCGGCACGTGTCAGCCCTTGAGACCCGTCAGGGTAATCCCCTGGATGAACGTGCGCTGCGTCAAAAAGAAAAGAATAATGATGGGAATGGTGATCACGCTCGACATGGCCATCAGCGGCCCCCATGCGTTCTCATGTTGGCTCTGAAACTGCTGCAGCGCGATGGCAAGCGTGTACTGGCGGTCATCCTGAAGATACACCAGAGGATTCAGAAAGTCCGCCCACTGAAACAGAAACGTGAACAGCGCCGTAGTGGCAAGCGCGGGTTTTGACAGCGGCAGGATGATGAAAAGGTAGATCCCGAACTCGCTGCATCCGTCAATACGGGCCGATGCGCTCAAATCCTGAGGAACGCCCAGGAAAAACTGGCGGAGCAAGAAAATATAGAACGGCGTGCCGAAGAATGCGGGGATGACGAGCGGCTTGAACGTACCCACCCATCCGAGCTGGCGGTACATCGCAAACAACGGAATCAGCGTGACCTGGTAGGGCAACATCATCGTGGCCAGGACGAGCACAAACACGATCTCGCGCCCACGCCACGGAATACGCGCGAAACTGTATGCCACCAGCGAACACGAGACCAGCGTGCCCAGCACCACCGTCACGCAAACGAAAAGCGTGTTGCGCAAGTTCCGCCAGAACGCCATCCTGTGAAACGCGTCCGCGTAGTTCTGCCAATGCAGGCCCGCACGCTGTTGAACCTCGAAATCCTCAGCCCACGCGGTCACCTGCTCATCCCCCAATTGGAGTATGTGACGCCCCAGCTTGTCACGGCCCATGTCGACACCCGTCTTGCCTTGGTACACCACAAGCGGGCGGCCCTCCGCATCGACGCGGGCGGTCGTCGGAATCCACTGGGGCGGTTCGCCGGGCTTTGGGAAAATGCGCGACTCGTGTTTCAACGACGTCGAGAGCATCCACAGAAATGGGGAGATGAACACCGCGGACAATACCAGCAACACGGCGTAAACCAAGATCTTGTTGACCGCCTTACTCGCCATGGTAATGCACCCAGCGCTTGGACGAGATCAGCACCCCGACCGTGGCCGCCAGGATAACCAGAAAAAGCAGCAAAGCCATGGCCGATGCGTAGCCCATTTTCAGATAGACAAACGAATTCCGGTAGAGGTACAAGGCGTAGAACATCGTGCTGTCGGCGGGGGTGCCTTTTCCCGCGGTCATTACATACACCTGCGTGAAGTACTGAAACGCTCCGATCAGCCCCATCACCAGATTGAAAAGAATCGTCGGCGTCAACATGGGAAGCGTCACGTTGCGGAACTTCTGCCAGGGTCCCGCGCCGTCGATGTCGGCCGCTTCATACAACACCGCCGGCACGTCGGCCAATCCCGCCAGGAAAATCACCATCGGGCCGCCCACCGACCATAGGCTCATGAGTATCAGCGAAGGCTTCGACCACCGGATATCCGCAATCCATCCCGGACCCTCAACATTGAAAAACTCCCGCAGCATGCCGTTGATAAGCCCGCTTTCGGGGTTGAGAACCCACAGCCACAACACCGCCGACGCCACAATCGGCACGATGGTCGGCAAAAAAAAGACCGTGCGAAAGACCGACTGCCCTTTTACGGCCTGGTTCAGCAACACGGCAAGGCCCACGGCGAGAATAAGACTGAGCGGCACCGAGAACGCCGTGAAATACAGTGTGTTGTACACGGATTTCCAGAAAACTTCGTCGCGGAAAAACAGGGCCCGGTAATTGGCCAGCCCCGCAAGCGTTGGCGGGGTGATGATGTTGTAATGGCACAGGCTGTAATACACGCTCATCACCAGCGGGTAAACCATGAATATCGAGCCGCCGATGAGGTACGGAAGAGCAAAGAGAATTCCGTTGCGCAGGTTCCTTCGCTCCATCCGCGTCATGATTGGTCCCGTTTCATAATGGCAAGAATCCGGTCCAGCTCCGCATTGCAGTTGTTCTCGGTATCGCGAGCCGCCTGTTCGGGCGTCTTCTCGCGCAACACCACCAGTTCGCGCTCGCGTTCCACTTCATCGACGAAATACTGTGCCACCGGCGTCACCGGAATCACGGGCGTCTCCTTCGTCAGCACTTCTTTGACGAATACCGAAAACACAGGATCGCCCATGAACCGCTCGTGCGTGGCTTCAGAACGGCGGCACGGGATATTGCTGATCGCGCGGTTGTAGTCGCTTGCGGGCGACGGGCGGCCGCCGGGACGCGGACTGTTGAACCACTCGATGTATTTCCAGGCCGCCTCGGGATGCGGCGCTCCCGCGGGAATCATGTCGAGCACGCACGTAGGCGAATAGCTGCGCGGCGGCGCGCCTTCAGGCTGCGGCAGAGGAGCAACCCCCCAGTCCAGTTCCGGGGCGTACCGCGGGATAAACGAAGCCTGCCATTCACCCTCCTGTGTCATGGCAACCTTCCCCGAATAAAACGGGTTGTTCGCGCTCATATACGCGCCGAACCCCGTCCTGAACGCCGCTACCATCTCCGGGTTCAGCGCATAGGGAAGCTGCTTCTCTGCATTCGGGTCGATCGAGAAACTCTGCATCCACTTGAACATCGCGATGATGTTCGTGTCCTCGCCGCAGACAAAACGCCCCGAGGCGTCATCAAACCATTTTCCCCCAAACAGGCTGCCCCACATGTGCGTGTGATCCCACGGCAGCCAGGGCAGAAAGCCGATCTGCTTCAAACCCGCCGCATCGCGAACCGTCAGTTTGCTCGCATACTCGATTAGCTCCGCCATTGTGCGCGGAGGCCGTTCGGGGTCAAGGCCCGCCTTCCGGAACGCCCTCTTGTTCCACAACAGGCAGATGCTGTCCGTGGTGATAGGAATCCCCCACGTATGCCCGTTAAACGTTACCGCGCGCCACATATGGGGAAAGAAGTCATCCGGATTGATCGATTCGGACTCTTTGATGAAGCCGTCCAGGGGCATCACGCAATGTTGGGGCGCCAAAGCCGTCAGGATCGACCCTTCCGTGCTCAGAATGTCCGGAGGGGTTCTCCCCGCGATAGAAGTCAGCAGTTTCTCCATTGTGAAGCCCACGGGGAGCGCCCGCACGTAGACTTCATCCTGAACGGCATTAAACTCATCAATCAACGCCTTACGTTCGTCAAATTCATGCCCGGTGTGGCGGTCCCAGTAGGTGATGATGACACGCCCTTCCTCAAGCGCAGCCTTTTCGTCCGGCGACCCCGCCTCGGACGGCCACAACAGGGCCACCACGACAGCGCATGCTGCTATCACCAGTACCCAGCGTATATACGTGGCTCTCATGAAATTCGGTCTCACTCGGAAAACGTCTATGCTGCCAGGGAACCACCATTATGCAGGTTGCAACCCGAGGGAATCTACACGGTGCCGCCGTTGCGGCCGCCCAAACCTCTCTCCCGCAGCGTCCCCCGCCGTTCCTGACGCCACTGGACGCCCTCGCCCTCGGAGTTCCTTGCTCCCCCTTTGCCCTTTAAGCCCCTGCCTGTATTGTTTATCGCAAAGAGGCGCCCTCGCTTATGGGGCACGCTCTCCCCGGGATCGCCGGGCATCGTCTCGGCGCCGTTCCCCAATTGCCATGGTCTTGCATCCCCGCGCCAACGGCGCGAAACATACCAGCCTGGCCTGAAGGGCCAGGATCTCGCCCCCATTCCCCCTGCGATACGTTCTCCCTGGGATCGCCG
>DAOLNV010000032.1:37155-54987 GCA_035416745.1 Candidatus Hydrogenedentota bacterium
GGGATCGCCGGGCATCGTCTCGGCGCCGTTCCCCAATTGCCATGGTTTCGCATCCCCGCGCCAACAGCGCGAAACATACCAGCCTGGCCTGAAGGGCCAGGATCATGCCCCCTCCAAACATCCAGCGCTGAAGGCGCGGTACATCTCGGCACACTGGCTGGATATACTGGATGTGGCGCACCACGGCTCTCGTGGCGGCGTTGAACTGTGCGGCGCGCACGCGCCCGGCATGATCGGCAACCATCTGTTGCGGGTTCTCTGAGATGCCCCTACGGTAAACGGCCCCGTCCGCCCCTGCGCCCGCCTCCCTGCCTCCAGAGCGGAGGAATGTTCTTAGCGTTCCACTCGTCGTACGCGGACTGCATCTCTTTGACGCGCTCCGGGTTTTCGGATGCCAGGTCTGTCTTTTCCTCCATGTCGCCGGCAAGATTGTACAGTTGCGGCGAACCCTCCGCGAGTCTCAGCAGTTTCCAGTCGCCAACGCGCGCCGCCGACTGTTCCCCGAAGCGCCAGAACAGGCTCTTGTGAGGCATGTCCTTCGCTTCCCCGCCCAGGTAGGGAAAAAGGTTGACACCGTCAAACTGAGCCTCCCGAGCGGCGCCACCGGCCGCGGCAAGGGCGGTGGGGTGGATGTCCAGCGAGATCACCGGCCTATCGTCCACCTTGCCTGCGGGGATGCGACCCTTCCATTGCACAAGAAACGGCACCCGAATGCCGCCTTCCAGAACCTGTCCCTTGTATCCGCGCAATGGATTGTTGCAGGAAGTCGTTTTGAGTGTGGGCCCGCCGTTATCACTTACGAAGAAGACCAACGTCTGCTCTTCGAGCTCCAGTTCCCGCAGCTTTGCGAGCACCAGTCCGACACCGTCGTCCAGGGCCGACAACATCGCCGCAAACACTTGCCGGTTCCTATCTTCGATAGCGCTGAACCGCGACAGGTATTTCTCGGGCGCTTCAAGCGGGCCATGAACCGCGTTAAACGGGAGATAAACAAAAAACGGTTCGCCGTGGTGGCGGTCGATAAATGCGGCGGCCTCTCGCGCAAACATGTCCGTCGTGTAGTCCACTTCGGATACCGGTTCGCTGCCGCGCAGGATGGGATTCCTGCCGCCTTGCGAGGCGCTCAGGTAAGGATGCGCGCCCGCCAGGAATCCAAAGAACTCATCAAACCCCCGCTTCTGAGGGTGCGTCTCAGGCCGGTAGCCGAGATGCCATTTGCCGAACATGCCGGTCGCGTAACCCAGCGGCTTCAGGTTTTCTGCGAGTGTGGCCTCTGACAACGGGAGCCCGAACTCAGGATTCGCCTGGTCCTCTCTGCCCGGATTGAACTCATGGCCAAACCGCTGCTGATACCGGCCTGTCATGAGCCCGGCACGCGTAGGACTGCACACCGGACACGAAACGTAACCGTTGGTGAAGCGGACCCCGCCGTGTGCAATCGAGTCGATGTTCGGGGTCGGAACGTCCTTGCACCCTTGCACGCCGAGCTCGGCGTAACCCAGGTCGTCGGCCAGGATGACCACAATATTGGGTTTCCGTGTCGCCGCCGTCCCGGCAGGCGGCTCCGGAGGCTTCGCCCCCTGGCTCTGTGCAAGGGCGAACTGGTTGCCAAGGCCTGCGCCTCCGGCCAACAGCCCCAACGACGAAATCAAGAATTGCCGTCTCTTCATGTGTGATGCCTCTCTACCGCCGCTGCTCCCCATCCGGACAACGCCACAGGGCATAACCGTGACCGGTTCCAGGCTCGATGCCCCTCTCTTCCCAGTATAACCCCATTTTCACACAAGAGGTTCCGCATGATACAAGATAATGCAGCCGTGCTAGAGCCCAAGGATTGGTCAAATTCTTGAATAGACAGCATCCAACGAATGCCCACATCCATGACAGGTTCTTGCCAGTCGGCCGGTCGGGCCGTACGCCGACCCTGAGGATTGGGAAGATTACCTGCGTGACGGGACCCTCTCATGTATGACCAAGCCGGACGATGCGCTTGTCATGAGACATACCCGTACGGCCTGGCCTTCCGTATCCCGCGCCAACGGCGCGAAACATACACGAACGGCGTCCCTTGGGTCCCTGCGTTTTCCACCAGATAAAATCGCTACAGTGCCCGGCCGGTCTTGATCCACCCGCTCTGGCTATGTAATGTGGGCGCTTCACCGGCAGGGCAAAGCACGATCGGGGAGTCCACATGTCTCAGGAAAACCAGCACCCACTTGCCAAGGCCGATGCGCTGTACCGCCGCGGCCGCTACGATGAGGCGCTGACCGAGATCGCGCGCGTGCAGGCGGGCCAGCCCCCAAACGCCGACGTGCTGTTTCTCCAGGCGCTGTGTCTTCACGGGGCGGGACGCATCAACGAGGCACTGGACCGCTGTAAACAGCTTGGCAGGGAATTTCACGATCACCGCGTGCAAACCCTGCAGGCACGCATAGACGTCCAACTCCCGCCCGAAGCGTACATGGCCCCCAGACGAAAGCGCCTGAACTGGAAGCGGCCACTCAAGTGGGCTGCTGTCCTGGGTATGGTTGTTGCCATTGTCGCGCTGGTCCCGTACGCCCTTGACCGGTTTGCCGAGGGCGCGGGACGCCTCTGGACCGTGCCCCTTAGACCAGGGCTGCTCCCGCCCATGAGCGACAGCCCGCCCTCCAAGCTCTCTGACAACCAGTTCACGGCGGCCGGGCAGACATGGCTCGAGCAGTGGGCCAGCAACCCCCTGCCGGACTGGCAACATGCCGCAAAAGTGACCGCCCCGCGAGTGTGCCTGGCCAAGCTGGCTCTTGGGCGCGACGTGCCCGAAGTGAATGTCTATCTTCAATCCCAGGTCCCCAGTAGAAACAGCGGTTCCAGCTGGAGACTGGGTCCCCTCCAACACGCAGGCGATTACGATTTCGCCGAGGTCACGCTCACGACGCTGCTCTACGTGTTTGGCGGGGACCCCGATCGCCTGTATCCCGAAACCGTCGACCACATTGTCAACGTGCTGCTCATCGAAGAGGGCGGCAAAGCTCGAGTCAAGGTACCGGGTTCATATGGAATGGTGATCGAAACCGAAAACCACCACCTTATGACCGAGGGAAGCCGTTACCTCAAGAACCAGTGGCTTTTCTCCCACGGCAATACCGACTCCAAGTACAACAACCAGGCCAACGGCCTCGAAACATGGCTGAAAGGCTACCTGCAGCAAATGATCGACGAGGGCGTGTATGAGTTCAATTCTCAGCCATACATTGGCTACACGATCCAGGCGCTGCTCAATCTCGAGGCATTCCCGGATTCCAGCGAAATCACCTCCCGTGCGCGTTACGTGCTCGACATCATCAACTACCAGTACGCCTTGGGCAGCCTCGAGCTCCGGCGTTTGGCCCCGTTTCGCAGGCAGACCCGTCACGCCGAAGACACGGCATTGAACCACGACTACAACACCGAGGTCATGTCCGTGTGGACATCGCGCCCAGCCGGCGGCTCGCCCGACGCCTCCATGCACGCGAACGATGGCACCCAGGGAATTATCGCTGAACTCTGCCCATACCGCCCTCCTGACGACGTTCTCACCTGGACCATCGACAAGCGCGCCGACTACTTTGTTCAATTTGGGCGCGGACCCTATGCCAGCCCCGAACTTTACAGCGGCGGCCCCGGCTATCTCTTGTCCGCCGGCGGCGTGCATCGCGGCAAACGTTCCATGATCGCGGCACGGCCCATCAGCCTCATCCTGAACGACGGGGCAACCGACCTGATGCAATGCTTTCACATTCGCGGCAAGGGGAACTGGGAAGACTGGAACAACACGGGGGTGCACAGGCATTTCGCCTGCGGAACAGCGCCGGTCGCGGTCCCCGAACAGTATGCTCCGGCCGCTCAGGCACAAGGATGGGCGGTGTTCCGGCCCGAAGCGGCGCCCGAGCTTTCGATTGCAGTATTCAGCGCGGACGATTTCGGATTGATCGCGCTGTTCCCCGGAGAGACCCTGCTTCCGCAGTCCCTGCTCGAAGAGTTGCAGACCGTCAACCCCGACGCCCAAACCTTGAAACACACGTTCCACTGGCTCGACGGTCGCTCCCTTAGTTACGTCCCGAATGCCCCGAAGGGCACCTGGGTCATCGAAAGTGTAGATGGCGTTTCCGTGGACCGCGATTATGATTCTTGGCCTCACGTGGACGGAGACCCACCCCTGATCTCTTTCCACCGGCGGCTTTGAGGACGCAACGGGAAGCCGGCTCGAAGCCCGCACCACAAGCAAGTCCGCCTGGTCCGAGAGGTATGAGCCACAGGCGGGAATGCTCACGGCGCCAGAACGTAATATGAACCGCTGCGCTGTATGACGAACAGCGCGGTTCTTGCGCGGTTGGTATCTTGCGGCGGTTCACATGCTTCAATACAATGACTCCCCTACGGCAACGCAGGTGTCTCGAATGACTGTCAGAAAACACGACATACGCCCCGTGCGGGTGCTTCCCGAGGACGTGGCCAACAAGATCGCCGCCGGCGAGGTCGTCGAGCGGCCCGGCTCCGTCGTCAAGGAACTCATCGAGAACTCCTTGGACGCCGGGGCTAGCCGTATCATCGTACGACTTGTAGCCGCAGGACGGCGCACTATTGAAGTGATCGATAACGGTTGCGGCATGAACGAGCAGGACGCCCTGCTCGCCATCGAACGGCATGCCACAAGCAAGATCCGCAAGGCCGACGATATCGACAACGTGGTGACCATGGGCTTCCGGGGGGAAGCGCTTCCCAGCATCGCTTCGGTGTCGCGTTTCGAACTGGTCACGCGCCGTCCGGATGACCCTCACGCCACACGAATACGCATCGAAGGCGGCGTTCTGCGCGACGTGTCGCAGACCTCTGCGCCCCCAGGCACCCGCGTCACCGTCAACAGGCTGTATTTCAACACCCCCGTGCGCGCCAAGTTCTTGAAAGGAATCACCACCGAACTCAGCCAGGCCATCGATATCGTCCAGCGCCACGCCCTTGCCGCGCCCGGCGTCGCGTTTCAATTCCTGCACAATGAAAAAGTCCTGTTCAACATCCCCGAGCACGCCACTCTCCTCGAGCGCATCGCACTGATATGGGGACTCGGGTTCGTGGATGACCTCGTCGAATTTGACGGAGAAGGGGAGGGGCTGGCCTTCGCGGGCTATATCGGAACCCCCTCGCTGACCCGTTCCGCCCGGAGCCACCAGTATTTCTTCTTTAATGCACGCCCCGTCGTCAACAGAAGCCTGCAATACGGCTTCGAAGACGGCTATCGCGGTCTGCTGACGGTTGGGCGCCGTCCCGTAGGCATCATTCTCGCAACCGCCTCACCGCGTCTGGTGGATGTGAACATCCATCCCGCAAAACGAGAAATCCGGTTTCGCGATGAGCATGCGGCACGGAACGCAGTCCGCGACGCCGTCCGCACCCGCTTGGAACGGCTGACCAGGGCCGCCAGGTCCGTCCCTGTTTCCTCAGAACGTGGCGAGTCCCACGAAACCGTTTCCACCGGCGTAACCGCGAATTGGCCGCACCAGCCCGCCGCGCAGACCGAAGACCTGCCCGGAGACCAGCAGCAAACGCGCCACCAAGCCACTGCTACGGCACCCTCTTCAACCATGTCACAGCCGGCTCTCGACCCGCTGCCGCCCGCACAGACGGAATTCGCCGGCGTGCCTGCAGGGGGCGGCGGCGAAACAGTCCCCGAGATCGAGCCCCGAGCCTTCTACGCCTCCCTGGGACGCGTCGGCGAGGTGCCCCTGCAGATCTTCGACACCTACCTTCTCGTCCCGGAAGAAGACCGGCTCCTGATCATCGATCAGCACGCCCTCCACGAACGCCTCACCTACGACAATCTGCTCGCGGACCTGCAGGATGCCGACTATCAGGCCCAACAACTGGTCGTTCCCATTCTTATCGATGTTCCCCCATCGTACGTCAAGATCCTGCAGGAACACATCGACCTCTTCTCGAAACTCGGGATCGAACTCGAACCGTTCGGAGACAACACTTTCCAGGTGACTGCGTTGTGCCACCTCTACGAAGATGCCTGCATCCCCAATACCGTGCACCGCGTGCTTGACACATTGGCCCAGGGCGACCTGTTTAATCATGAGGAAATCGTATCCGACCTCCTGCGCCTCACCCTGGAAGCATGCCGAAGCTCCGTGAAGGCAGGGGACCGCTTGTCGGTCGAAGAACGCCGGGAACTTCTCGAGGGATTCAGGCGTCTGCGTCCGCCCTACACCTGTCCTCATGGACGTCCCATCATTACCGAACTGACCCAATTGCAGATGGAGAAGAGTTTTCGGAGGCGGCAGTGAGGAACGTGATCGCCGTCGTTGGCCCCACCGCCTCGGGGAAAACGGCGCTGGCCCTCGAATTGGCGATTCGTCTTGACTCCGAGATTGTCTCAGCCGACTCCATGCAGGTCTACCGGGGCATGGAGATCGGCACGGCCGCTCCCACCCACGAGGAACAGTCCATCGCAAGACACCATTTCGTGAGCATTCTCGACCCCGGCGCCGATTTTTCGGCCGGGATGTTCCAGCGCATGGCGCGCGAGGTGGTCGAAAACCTCAACGCCCGAGGAAAAGTCGCGGTTGTCGCAGGAGGCGCGGGCCTCTATGTGCGCGCTCTCATCGAGGGACTCTTTCCCGGGCCCGAAAAAGACAATGCGATCCGTGCGCGGTTACACCGGGAAGCGGAGGAGTGTGGAGTGCCGCCGCTCTACGCGCGTCTGCAGGCCTGCGACCCTGAGTATGCGTTTGTCATAAACGCGAATGATCTCCGCCGGATCGTCCGCGCCCTCGAGGTGTTCGAATTGACGGGACAGCCTTTGTCCATGCTGCATGCCGAACACAAGGAGGCCGCCATGCCGCTCGACGCCGTTCAGGTCGCCTTCGACTGGCCGCGAGACGAACTCTACGCCCGCATCGATGCGCGAGTAGAACGAATGCTCCAGCAGGGCTTCATTGGCGAGGTGCAGGCCCTGTTGAGCGCCGGTTACGAGAAACATCTCCACCGGTTGCGTTCGCTCGGTTATCGCGAGTTCGCTGATTATCTCGCCGGCAGAAAAGCGTATGACGAGGCCGTCGAAGCAATGAAACAGAATACGCGGCGCTTTGCCAAACGCCAACTCACGTGGTTTCGTTCCGACCCGGACATCTATTGGATGAAGGCCGAACCGGGACGCTCCATCTCCGCCTACGCGGACGAGGCGCTGAGCCTGTTGTAGAGCCGGCCGGACGCGTCAGGGCTCCAAATGGCAACGGAGGATCCCCGCCTCGGTCACGATCACGTCCATTGGCACGTCATGGGCCGCTACGGGAATCTCCGGCACCAGCTGCATCGCATACGCCACGGCGATCTTGGTCCCCGGAAATCCCGCAAGAAACCGGTCAAAGTACCCTCCGCCATATCCAATACGCCATCCCGCCTTCGTAAACGCCAGACCCGGCACAAGCACAACGCTGTTCGCCGGCGGCGGCGTATCGCGCCGGTATTCAGGTCGAGGCTCCAGCACGCCGAAAGCCGACGTCTCGAGCTCGTCCATCGATTCCAGGCGGGACCAGACCATCTGGCCTTTCCCCAGGGTAGCCGGCACCAGCACCGGCCGCGGCCCCCCAAGCAAGCGCTCGACCAACGGTTTTGTGTCGACTTCGTTGTCTTTCGACGCCACGTAAGTCAGTATCGCCCGCGCGGCCTCGAACTCGGGCAACGTCTCCACCCGTGCGCATATCGCCGCGCTGTTCGCCGTCGCCTCGCCCGGGGGCAGGGCTCGACGCGCCGCAAGCAACCCCCGTCGGATCGTCTTCTTGTCGAGCATGTTTCTTCAGCCTCAATTGCCAATACAATGGTGGTAACTCTTGCGTCCTTATACAAGCCGGCGCGGACTCTGTCAATGCGCTCCTGCAGGGGGGCACGCACATGCTATAATGTTTTCAGCTGACTCGGCGGGCAAGCCGGGGAAAGGTCTTTACAAAAAGACGCAACTCTGTGGTACTCTTTGGTATCGCAGTATCCCGTCTTGGGCGGTTCGCCCGATGGGGGGACATCACGCGCAGTGCTTGTGAGGGGAACTCTAGCTATTGGGAATAGGGCTACTTACAATGAATCGACGCCGGTACACTTCGGGAATCGGGCTACGGCCTTGGCTCTGCTGCGCGGCTCTTCTCGCATTCGCCAGCATCGCGGCGGGCGTGCCGTCACCCCCCGAACACGCAATCGCCCCGGCAGGGCCCGTTGCAGCAAAATCCAAGGCGCCGGAATGCATTCGCGGAGTCTATCTGAATTCCGCCAGTTTCTACGAACGCAAAATCACCGAGACCCTGCACTACGCGAAAGAGGCCGGACTGAATGCCGTCGTGATGCACGTGAAAGATCCATATGGCCACATCTACTGGGATGCCGAGAACGCATTGGCCCGCGAAATGAAAGCGTCCAAGGGGGACAAACAACTCCGCGCGGCCATCGAACGCTTCAACAATGCGGGATTGTGGACCATTGCCAAGCTCGACCTGTTTCAAGACACCCTTTTGGCCGAACACTGTCCCGACTGGGCTGTACAGGACACCGTTACGGGGAAACCCTGGTACAACAAGCAGGACCTCGCATGGGGAAATCCTCACGACGAACGCGTGTGGGACTACAACATTGCTCTGGCCAAAGAACTAATCGCGTTAGGCTTCGATGAAATCCAGTTCGACTATGTCCGGTTTCCTTCCGATGGCAAACTGAGCCGCGTGAAATATCCCAAAGTGCTTGAGAACAAGGACCGACTGCAGGTCATCGGCGCGTTCCTGGAAAAGGCCAACACGGAGCTCAAACCCCTCGGGGCCGCCATATCCGTCGACTTGTTCGGCTTCGTCGCCTGGATGACGTACGATTTCGGAGTGGGCCAGCGCATCGAGGAGATTGCGCCCCATGTAGATGCTATCTGCCCCATGCTCTATCCCTCGCACTTTCCAAAACAGTTCATGGGCAAAGACGACCCCGCGAAATACCCCCACGAAATCATGGAAGAAAGCATGAAACGCCTCAAGAAGCGTACAAACGTCGATATCCGCGCATGGGTACAGGGGTTCTGGTACCAGCCCGCTGAGATTATCAACGAAATCAAAGGCATCGAAGCCGCGGGATACAAGAGCTTCCTCATCTGGAGTCCGTCTTCGCAGTACGAAGTGACCTACGCCGCCTTGGCTGCCTACCAGAGCAAGACCTTCGCCGACCCCAAATACTACCCGACCCTTGCCGACCTCGCCGAGAAGGGGACATCCGAACTTCAGGGCGTCACCAACCTCGTAAACGCTACCGATTACGTAAAAGGCTCCACCGTTCTCAGCCTCGACCAATCCTCTTCTGAACAAAAGAGCTCATACACCACTCCCCGGCAACTCGTGGACACGTTTGACGAGGCTATATTGGACACCATACTCCAAACGCGCGGCATCGAATCGTCCTGGAAGGTCCCCCGAAGCACCAAACTCGACAAGGTGCTCGCGCTGCTCTTCGACGACCTCGGTATGTCGGCCCGTACCATGCGCATCGAGCCAATCCGGGTATCCTGGAAGGGCGACTGCCGTTTCTACAGAGGCGCGGGGCCTACCGTGGCTGCCGCCGCGGATGACGCCCCTGCGGCAGCGTCCCAACCCGAGACCTCTCCTGTTTCTCCCGGGGCTGACGAGGCGGAATCCCCCGCAGCTGAGGGTGGGGCAACGCCCACCTCCTAGTCCATTCCCCCTGCAGAATGTGCCGCACCCCGGCAAGAATTACTGTCGGCAAAAACAAAGCCGCAGTTCCCGCTTCAGCCATAAGTGATTGTTTGCACGAGGGTTGTGCATTTCGCCCCTGCTCAAAAGGTTTGGCACATGCCTTGCTCCACCCAGTTTGGCGGCATGGATGCGTCGCCGCATGCCCGTATCGCGGGTGGCCTGGCAGCAAGGAGCGGTACCCCAAAAGACGTTCCTGATATCCAGTTGTTGCCAAACGCCGGAGCCAGGCCATCCTTGCGGTACACGCGCATCAACAATAACGGGGTTCCCACGAAGAGTGTGGGGGGAGACGGCACATGATTCAAGGCTTATATGCTGCCGCGTCCGGCATGATGGGGCTCGAGTCCCGCCAGGACGTCATCGCCAACAATATCGCCAATGCCGCCACCCCGGGCTTTCGCCGTCATGTTCCCGTAAACAAGGGATTTAACGAAATCCTGCTCCAAAGCGCACGGCATCCTTTCCGCCTGAACGCAGAATCCGCCCCTGGAGGCGGCCAGAAGCTCATCGAGACATTCACCGATACCCAGGCGGGCAGTATCACCGTTACCGAAGACCCGCTCAACATCGCACTACAGGGACCCGGATTCATCGGGATCGAGACACCTCAGGGCGAACGCTTCACGCGAAACGGAAAACTCGCTGTCGACGCCAACGGCCTTCTCACCACCGCCGACGGTTACCACGTGCAGGCCGCGAACGGCGGAGGGATCCAGGTCAGCGGCGGCAACATTGCCATCGACGAAGACGGAAACGTGTACAGCCAGGGACTCCTCGTCGCACAGATTCGGCTTGTAGAGTTCGAGGACCCTCACATGCTGACGCGGGTGGGCGCCAACCTTTACCAGGCCTCCGATGACGCCATGGTGCGATCGGCGGAGGCTGCGGATACACGCGTGCTCCACAAATCCCTCGAACTCTCCAACGTCCAGGTCCCATCCGAGATGATCCAGATGATGCTCGGCGCGCGCATCTACGCCGCGAACCAGAGAGTAATCAACGCAATTGACGAAACGGTAGGCCGCTTGATCAACGAAGTGGCCATGCCGGTCTAGGGTGAGGAGAAAACACGATGATCCGCGCAATGTTCACCTCGGCGACGGGAATGATTGCCCAGCAGCTCAACGTCGACACCATTGCCAATAACCTGGCTAACGTGAATACCACGGGTTTCAAGAAAAGCCGCGTCAATTTCCAGGACCTCCTCTACGAAACCCTTCAGCCCGCAGGAACGGAAACCACCACGGGCGCGACCATTCCCGAGGGCATCCAGGTCGGGCACGGCGTCCGCCCCGCCTCAATCGCCAAACTGTTTACGCAAGGCAACATGATCCAGACCGGAAATGAGCTGGACCTCGTCATCGAGGGCGACGGCTTCTTTCAAATCGAGTTGCCCGACGGCACAATCGCCTATACCCGCGACGGCAACTTCAAGCTGAACAATGACGGTGCCATCCAGACGGTTGATGGATTCCCCCTCGAGCCCGGCATCACCGTTCCCGAAGACCACGAGCAGATTACCGTCAATTCAGACGGCACGGTCTCCGTAAAGGTCCCGGGGCAGTCGGCTGAGGTCAATGTGGGCCAGATCGAGTTGGCACGATTCTCGAACCCGGCAGGCCTGGATTCCCGGCTGGGGCGTAACCTCCTCCTCGAAACCGACGCCTCCGGCGCGCCCACAATCGGACAACCCGGTGAAGAAGGCGTCGGCTTTCTGGAGCAGGGTTTCCTCGAGAACTCGAACGTGCAGGTAGTCGAAGAGATCATACAGCTCATTATTGCTCAACGCGCCTACGAAGCAAGTTCAAAAGTAGTGCAAACCTCCGATGAAATGCTCCAAACGGCAAACAACATCCGGCGGTAGGAGGGGAGGTCGGTGACATATGATTCGTGAACGGCAGATTCTTCGAGCGCGGCGCCCGTGGGCTGCTGCGGCCGCCATGCTGCTGGCCGCTGCCCAGGCGCTTGCGCTGAACGTTGTCGCGCTGCGAGAAGAAGCCTATGTCAAAGGACCCAGCGTATTCCTCGGTGACGTGGCCGATATCCAAGGAGACGATGCCGCCGCGCTGGCAAAACTCGAGATTGTGCCCGCCGCCTCTCCCGGCGCCGTCAAACGCATCAACGCTTCTTTGCTCCGCTCCCGTCTGGTTTCCTCGGGCTATGACGTCCAGCAATTCGAGATCACCGGCGCGGAAAACGTGAATGCGACCACCCTCTCCATCGAGCTCTCCAAAGAAATGCTCGTCGATGACCTGCGCCGCTTCGTCGTTAGCGAGATGCCTTGGGACGCCACGGACGCCACCGTCGATATCGAGATGCCCTCCGCCGGCCTCACCGTGCCCGAGGGCGACGTTGCCCTCGAGTGGAGCCCCACCCCCTTATACAGGTACCTCGGCAAGGGAACCATCCGCGGTGAGGTGGTCGTCGACGGCGAAGTGCGCGATGTCGTCTACTGCAAGGTGGATGTGCAGGCGTTTGGAGATGTTGTCGTAACCACCAAGGATATTCCGCGCGGCTCCATCATCTCACAGAGCGACCTTGTGCTGGAAAAACGCGCGATGTCAGCCATGCGCGATGGTTATTACCAGGATCCCCAGGAACTCGTCGGAATGGTGGCCCGAAGCACGATCTTTCCCGACACGGTTCTCACCTCGCGCCACGTCATGCCGAGGCGCATCATCAAACGCAACCAAATCGTCACGGTCGAGGTACAGGTGGGGGCGCTCATCGTGCGCGACCGCGCTCTCGCCATGAGCAACGCCGCCGCCGGTGACATCATCATCTGCCGGCGCATGAATTCGAAAGAAGAATTCCAGGGCGTCGTTCGAAAAGATGGCGTTGTCGTGGTCCAGTAACGCCCGGGAGACTAATCGTGAAAAAATCGGTCCTATTGCTTACGCTGGCGTTGGCCGCGGCATTGCCCGCTTCGGCGGATTCCCTGTTTACGAAGGAAGTCGCCAAACGAGGGCCCGCCGTCTCCAACAAGAACACGCGGTTCGCCGAGGGCGACATCATCATCGTGCTGGTGCGTGAGAACATCGATGCAACCACCGAATCCAATACCAATACAAAGAAAGAATCGGAGATCGTCGCCGAGGCGCCCGTCGGCTCCAATACCTTCCTGGTGGCTAAGAAACCCGACGGTTTGGGGCTTCTCAAGAAGGAACGGCTGCCCAATTGGGACATCGAGGTCGAGAACGAACACAAGGGGCGGGGCGACACCTCGCGCTCCAACAGACTCACCACCACCATCTCGTGCACCGTCACGAAAGTCTTCGAAAACGGGAATCTCGAGATCATGGGCAACAAAAGGGTCACCGTGAACTCAGAAGATTCAACCGTCCTCCTTACCGGCACCGTGCGCGCTCGCGACGTCTCGCCCGAAAATACCGTGCCATCGGACAGGGTGGCCAACGCAATCG
Organism: Candidatus Hydrogenedentota bacterium; assembly: GCA_035416745.1. Lineage (NCBI taxonomy): Bacteria > Pseudomonadati > Candidatus Hydrogenedentota > Candidatus Hydrogenedentota bacterium. The sequence goes on from DAOLNV010000032.1 coordinate 50,330, forward strand.
TGGAACTTAAGGGGAAAGGCCCGCTGTGGAACAATCAGAGGCGGGGCATCCTGACCAAGTTGCTGGACTGGTTCTCGCCATTCTAGAGGATATGGAAATGCATACTCGAACCGTTGGGTCAGTCTTTGCATGTGCCCTCTTTTGCGGGATGCTCGTTCCCTCGGGCGCACACGCAAGCCGCATTAAAGACCTGTGCACCGTACAGGGGGCGCAGGAAAACACGCTCACGGGTGTAGGATTGGTCGTCGGCCTTGCGGGTACCGGTGACGGCAACGAGGACGCCCTTCGCCGCCAGCAACGCCTCCTCGAACGCCTCCAGATCGACGTCGACCAGGTCGACGGCCTCAACTCCGAAAACATCGCCGTCGTCGTTGTCGATGCCACCTATCCTCCCTTCGCCAAACAGGGCACGCGCATTGACGTACGTGTAAATGCCCTCTATGACTGCGAAAGCCTCCAGGGAGGCACCTTGCTCCAAACCATGCTGTACGGAATCGACGGCGAGGTGTATGCCGTAGCTCAAGGGCCGCTCTCCGTGGGCGGGTTCAGCACGCGCGCCGGCGGCGCTGGCGTCACCCAGAACCATGTCACCGTGGCCCGGATACCCATGGGCGCGACCATCGAATCCGAAATCCCCTCCACCATCACCGACGGCGAACGAATCACCCTCCAGTTGAAACGGCCTGACTTCATCACCGCTAACAAGATCCAGATGGCCATCAACGGCGAGTTTCAGGAAGGCGTCGCCGCCGCGCTGGGGCCTGGCGCCATTAACGTGCGTATTCCTGCCGACCGGCAGAACGATCTCGTATCCTTCATGGCGGCTGTCCAGGACATCAGCGTCGAACCCGACTTTCCCGCCCGAGTAGTCATCAACGAACGCACCGGCACCCTGGTTATCGGCGGCGAGGTGATCATACGGCCCTGTCAAGTCGCTCATGGCAACCTCACCTTGGAAGTCGCCACAACGCCCTTGGTCAGCCAGCCCGCCCCGCTCTCCGAAGGACAGACCGTGGTTACGGAAGTGACGGACCTGCGCGCTATCCAGGAGAAAGGCTACCTCTTGCCCGTCCAGGGCACCTCGGCAAGCGACGTGGCCATGGCCTTGAACGCGCTCAAAGTGACGCCGCGCGACATGATTTCCATCTTCCAAGCCTTGCGCGAGGCCGGCGCACTCGATGCCGATGTCGAGATCATGTGATGCTTTACGTAAACCCCCTCGATGCACCCCGAGCCTTCGAAAACGGCGTTCTAGGCGAGGATGCTACCAAGCGGCGAATCGCCCTACAGGAAATGGAACAGTATTTCGCCCGGCTGATCATGCGGGAAATGCGTTCGTCACTTCCCGATGACGGTATCTTTCCACGCAGCGCCGAGCGCCAGAATTTCGAGGAAATGCTCGACGAAGCCTTGAGCGCGGAGATGGCACGAAGCGGACAGCTCGGGTTGGCCAAGATGCTCGAGGAGCAACTGCGCATCGGCGAAATGCAGAAACAGCTCAAACCTCAGCACGCCGCAAACCCCCGCGAAGACGTCGGCCCCGCCAATCCCGAAACAGCAGTCAAGTAAACCCTGTCTTCTGCCGATAAACGGAATGAGAAGAGGTGTTTAAGGTGGACAATCTGCTCGATAGACTCTGCGACATACTCGATGCCGAACTCGTGCGGCAGGAGACGATTCTCGCCATCTGCCGCAAGAAACGCGACGCTCTTCGCGTGGCCGACATTCAAGCCCTCGAAGCGCGCACCGCAGCTCTGGAAGCCGTGCTCCGGGAAAGCTTCGAAGCGGAGGCCGAACGCCATCACCTCCTCCACGCCCTGACCCTCCAAATGGGACTGCCCCAAGACGCCGTCACGCTGACCCGGTTAGTCGAAGCAGTTCCTGAACCCTGGAAGAGCCGGTTGAAGCACTTCCAGCGTCAATTGAAAAAGACCCTCGAAACTACCCAATCCGTGACGCGTGGATATGTGCGTGAACTTCGGCATCGCCTGCAGGTTTGCGGCCAGAACTTCGCCCGTCTCGGCTTTGACTCCAAAGAGGGCAAATCGGGGCTTTACGATTCGCAGGGGTGCCGTCCTGAGACTCCGGGCATTTCTCCTGCGCTGGTAAACCAAAGGGGTTGACCTTCCATGGGCGCTATGCGTGTAACAACGCAATTACTGATGGACCGCTCGCTGCGCAACATCAATTCGCAGCTGAGCCAGATTCTCAAGATGCAGGAACAATTGGCGACCGGACTCCGGGTAAACCGTCCCGCCGATGACCCCATCGACGCGCGCCGCGCCGTCAATATCCGGTCTCTCATCCAGAAGAATGAACAATACTTGGCCAACATCAGCATCGTAGCATCCCCCGTGGAGGAAACAAATACCTCGATCGAGTCCGTGCTCGGTTACTTCAACCGGGCATGGGAACTGACCATCCAGGGCGCCAACGGAACCAATTCGCAAACCCAGCTCGACAACATCGCCCTCGAAATCAACCAGATTCTCGAGGGAATATTCAATACCGTCAACCACGAAACAAACGGACGCTACATCTTCGGCGGAACGCGTACAAGCACTCCTCCCTACGAAGCGACACGAGACGCCAACGGCGAGATCACCGCGGTCGCCTTCGTGGGAAACACGGAAGCCGTACGCGTGGCCGTGTCGGACGTGCTCGACCTCCAATACAACGAAACGGGCCCCAAGGTCTTCTCGGAAAACCAGGACATTTTTCAGACCCTCATTGATGTGCGCGACAACCTCCGCGCCGGCGATCAGACTGCCCTGCAATCGTTGCGGCTGCCCGAGATGGAGACGGTCCAGGAACAGTTGGTCTCATCCCTTGCCCGGATGGGCAGCATCCAGAACCGGCTCGAACGCAGCGCCGACGAATTTGAAGACTTCAACCTTCAGTTGCAGACGCAATTGTCCAATACCATAGACGCGGACTTTGCGGAAGTCGTCATGCAGCTCAATGCCCATTCAAACGCTTATCGGGCGGCCCTCTACGCCGCCTCGCAAGCCATTCAACCCAGTCTGATGGACTTTGTCGAGTAGCAGAGAATTCACCCCTTCCTCGGATATGTGGAAGCTTTCCGCCAGGCACACACCTGGTGTCTCCGAATATCTGTTGACCCCGTTTTCGCAACCCGATAGAATCACCCCTGTGTAAGCTTCCAATACGGCGCTGATTTTTTCCGCTGGCAGCGCAAGGAGATTCAGGCGTGAAGAAGTTCCTCACTTTTGCTCTTATCTGCACCGTGACCGGCTGCGGGACCGGCGGGGGCAGCGTTATCGAGAAGGTCAAGTACGATTTCGGGATCGGGGAAAAACCCGAAGGCTACGTGTCTACCGCGGACATTGTCATGGGCCGGCTCAGTTCCGTCGGTCAGACCGAGCTCAAGCGCATGAATCGCGAAGGACGCCACGGCGAAATACAATTCCAGGACGAGGGCGGCCTCAAAGGAAAATACTTCAAGCGCGTCAAAGTCTACGAAGACGCGGTTCCGCTCGAGGCGGGCGCCGTATCGCGCGGCGCCACGGATGACCGGGGATACCTCGGATATATCGAGTATACCTATCAGATGTACGAAAGCGCGCGCAAGAACACCCGTGCCGAAGCCGAGGCCGAATCCGCCACGGTCCGCACTGGCGAGACGGGACGTGAGGTCTACCGGTACCGGTTCGGCGCAACCGGCGTGTGGGACGGGGGAGAGGGCGAACGCTCCAGACGCTGACCTCCGGCACTTACTTGCTTCGCCGCGGAGTCAGTCTGCTCCCATGGCGGGTTCTGTTCCGATGTTGCCGTATGACTCGTTTCGCGAGGCAGGCAGGACGCGCTAAGATTGCCGCAGTTCCTCGAGCACCTTCACCTTCGCCTCGATCAGGTCCGGATGGGTCAGATTCAGCAGCCGCCCGAGCTTGTGCGCAATGTAGTCCTCATGGGCGCTCAACGACCGGTCCGCATAGATCACGCGCCACACCTCGCCGATGATCTCCTTTTTCTCCGCGAGAGTGCAGGTTTCATTGATCTCGTTCGTAAACTTCCAGATGTCGAAACTCTGCGCGCGGCGCGTGTTCGCGGCTTCAATCAATTCCTCGGCCTGCTCCTGCGACAGCGAAAACCGGGCGCACAAGGTCTTGATGATATACTCGCATTCCTCTGGCAAGAACTCATTATCTGCCCCCGCCACCTCGAGAAGCAGAACGCACGTCGCGGATTCGATCCGCTCCTGTTTCGTGATCTCCGGGACGTCCTTCTTCCCGCTGAATACATCCAAAATCCGCCCCAGCATTGCGTTTCCTCCATCCCCAAAAGCATACCACGCCTTGCCCACGCAGACCAAAATTCGCAGTCCTGCCCGCGTCCGTCCCCAATCGCCTGATAGGAAAGCCCTTGCTGGATGGATCTTATTGTCTCCATCAAGACAAGAACGAACTCATACGGAGACACAGGGAACACGAAGATTAAATCCTCCGAACAGAATGAGAGAGGAAGTATCATTGTGGATTGCGCGGTGGCGCTTCATCGTGAGACGGGTCCCGGGCTGTTGGAAACAGTGTACGAAGCGGTTCTTGCACGCGATTTGGAGGCCCGGGGTCTGCGCATGGCACGGCAAGTTCCCATCCCCATCGAGCTCCGCGGGCTCCAATTCGACGAAGGGTTTCGTG
>DAOLNV010000033.1:0-8184 GCA_035416745.1 Candidatus Hydrogenedentota bacterium
GGTTTCATCAGGAGCGCGGCCAGGATATACAGTCCGAGCACGGGCCAGATGCCGGTGAAGAAGAACAGCAGCACCGCGATGACGCGGGTCCAGAATACCGACACATCAAGGTATTCGGCGAAACCCTGGCATACTCCGAATATGACGCCGTTGCGCGACCGGTAGATGCCTCTGGTTTGGGGTTCGTAGTGGCGGCTCATTGTCGATCTCCCCGTGCGTGCCGTGCCCCGGCCAAAGCTGTTGCCAATGCCCGCCGCGGCCTGTGCGAACCAGGCCTCGGCGTCTTGCCATCGGGTTTCGTGGGCGCGGTCCATTATTTCTGTTCTCCCTTGGGTTTTCCATCGGCCAATAGCGTTTCCAGCGCTTCGATGCGTTGTTCCATGCGCTGGAGACCTTCGTTCATGTCGTGGAGTATGTGCTCATCCTGGGCTGCGTGTTCGGCGTTGGCATTGTTGCCAAACCGCAGATTCAGGAATACCTTGCCTTCTTCGTTGGTGCGGGTGGCGAGCAACAGCAGCGCGATCACGAGCACGGGAAGCCCTATCACCATCATGACGACCAGGGTTTCCATTATGCCCACCCCAAACATGAGCGGCGCCGCCGTTGCTGTTGCGATCGCTTCCATAGGACACTCCCTTGTAATCTACCCGTTCCGGTTGCCGTTTATTCGGATGGCGCGTCCGATTTACGGCGATCCCGTTCGAGAACGATGGTTTCGAGGTTTTCGGTCCGCTCCTCGAGGCGGGCCATGCCGCGGTACAGTTCCTGCATGAGACGCGCCTCCTCGGCTTCCTGTTGGGGATTCCGCCGGACCGAACGGCCTGTCAGGATGCGCACCAGCCCGAGGATCAGGATTACGGGCAGCGCGAGTGCCAACAAGGGAATCAGCAGCGCCACAATCGCGATTATCGTGATCGACAGCCCAGTGAGTGACGATCCCATCAACGATATCTCCTTGTCGTCTTAGCGGGTGCAGGCCGGGACGCGGCCCGGTCAGGCAATAAGGTTTCAAGCGCCTTCGATGCGGCTAATCCCGCACATCTTTCCCTGCGTCCCCACAGCGTGGCGGCGGGTTATTCGGCCTGGTCCTTTTTCTTCTTCGTGTCCGCACCGGACGATTTCAGGGCGTCCAGCTCGGCCTCGAGGTCTTCGTCGGTTGCCAGACTGTCGATCTCTTCTTCGAGGCTGGGTTTCCGGCCGAAATTAACCAGGTCCGCGTCGGCTTCCATACGGTCTATCTTGGACTCGAAGTTCTCGAACCGCGCGACCGCGCTGCTGTAGTCGACCTTGCGGATGCTTTGCTGCGCGCGTTTCTTGTGTTGCGCGTGGACGTGACGCTGCACCAGGACGCGCTCCTTTTCGCGCGCCACAGCCAGCTTGTCCTCAAGCTGAATTATATCAGCCTGGTATTGTTCGACCAATGCCTGGCAATGTGCCTGCTCTTGCTCGAGCGTCTCGATGCGCTGTGTGTAGCGGCGTTTCTCGACGAGGGCTTCCCGGGCGAGGTCGTCGCGGCCCTTTTCGACCGCGAGCTGAGCGCGGCCGGCCCAGCGGGATTCGCTCGCGCGGACGTCCTCGATTTCGCGCGCGATCTTCTTGTTCTGGGCCATGGCGCCGGCGCACGACGCCTTGATCTCGATGAGGGTGTCCTCCATCTCCCGAATCATCAGGCGAATCAGCTTTTCGGGGTCTTCCGCCTTGTCGAGCATGGCGTTGATGTTCGAGCTGATGATGTCGGCAACGCGTGAAAAGATGCCCATATCCTATTACCTCCGGCCGGAACATGTGTTCATCCTGCCCGGCCATTTTGCCTCATGGGTTGAATTGCATTGCCTGGGGAGGGAGCAAGCCTTGTGCCAGGGGGATAGGAGCCTCTAAGTGCCTGTCTCAAAAGTGCTTAGGGGGCAGTTCTATCCCGATGAGCCACGAGGTACATGGCTTCAACCCCTTCAATTTGGTCGAAATGGCCGCTTATGTGCAAGAAATGCCTCTTGGTTTCGGGCAGAAACTCGGGATGGGAGAGCCGGTTTCTCGGCGCGACAAGGGGGCTCCAATGGGAGGTTGTCTTCGGTTCGGTTCTTGTTTTACGTTGTTTAATTGAAATTCCTGTCGAAAATAGCCGTCAAGGACGGCCACGATCAAGACGCGCGGGAAGAGGCTGAAGGGCGCCGGAGGTGTTGGACCGGCCGGACACGTCAGACGCGGGTGCGGGCCGCGGTTTCATGAGGATGGCTCAGGAGATGACCTGCGCGCACGTGTCGAGGAGGTCGCGGACGGCGGCGACCATATCCATGGCCTTGTAAGGTTTGGGGACGAATCGGATGCGTTCGTCGTGCTGCATGGCGGGTTCTATGGTGTCGGTGCCGTAGCCGCTCGAGATAATGCAGGGGAGGTTGGGAACGATTTCGCGGAGCAACCTGATGGCCGCGGCGCCGCCCATGCCGGGCATGAGCAGGTCCATGATTACGAGGGCGATATCCTGCTGGTGTTCGCGGAAGACCTCCGTGCTCTGTTCGCCGGTATCCGCTGAGAGCACGGTGTACCCTTCCGCCTCGAGCAGGTCGCGCAGGAGGCTTTGCATGAAGACCTCGTCGTCGACGATGAGGACGGTTTCGCGGTTGTGTTCTTTTCTGGCATGGACTCGAGGCGGCGGGCTTTTTTCGGGGATGCTTTTCCGGACGTTGTCGGACGCAGGGAGGTAGACGTCGATTCGCGTGCCCTTGCCCTCTTGGGAATCGACGTAGATGCCGCCGCCGTGCGCCTCTACGACGCCGTAGACGACAGAGAGGCCCAGACCGTATCCCTGGGTGTTGGTCTTGGTGGAGAAGAAGGGTTCAAAGATATGGCGGACGACCTCGGCGGGCATTCCGGAGCCGTTGTCCTCGATGGTCACGCGGACGTATGGCCCGGGCCGGTCAAGGCTGAGGCGCGCCCGTGCGGCTTCGTCGATGTCGATATTGCCGGTGGTTACGCGAATGAAGCCTCGTTCGCGTATGGCGTCCCGGGCATTGATGAGAAGGTTCATAAGCAACTGGTTGATCTGGCTCAGGTCGACCTTGGCCGAGGCGAGGTCGGGTGCGGCGTCAAACCGCACTTCGATGTTGGGGTCGATGGCCAGCGACAAGAGGGACAGCGTTTCATCGATGACGGCGTTGAGGTTAACCTCCTGCTCTTCGGACTTCTTGCCGCGTGCGAACGCCAGGAGTTGCTGGGTGAGTTCGGCGGCACGCGATGCGGCGCCTTCTATGGCCTGGGCGTACCGCTGGAAATCCGACTCGGGTTGGGCGGTCTCGCGCATGAGGGATGCGTACCCGAGGATGCCGCCAAGGATGTTGTTGAAGTCGTGGGCAATGCCGCCCGCGAGACGGCCCAGGCTTTCCATTTTCTGGGATTCGATCAGCCGCGCCTGCAACGCTTCGCGCTCGGTCACGTCGACAACGATGCACACGGCGCCGTTGACCCCGCCGTTATCATCGAACATGGGGGAAACGGCGACGTTGCAGATGCGTTCGGTGTGGTCGCGCCGGTGCATGATGAGGTTTCGAAATTCTATTGGCCTTGCGCGTTCGAGAACGTCTTTGGTTATTCGCTCGACGAATTGCACTTGGGGTTCGAGAATGCGTCCGCAGGCATCGCGGAGGGTGTCAAAATCCGTGACCTCGCCGCCCGCGATATCTTCCATGCGGGGATTTATGGCAAGCAGTTCGAGGTCGCGGTCTACGATAAACATTCCGACTTCGGCGTTATGAAGCGCGCTGGCGAGCATGTCGCGCGAACGCGTCAGTTTCCGCTCGGCTTCTTTGCGTGCCTGGATGTCGTGCACCACGATGCTGAACCCGAGAATGGCGCCGTCGTCCTGGGATACCATGGAGATGGAGGCACTGGCCGGGAACTGCCGGCCGGACTTGGTGCATGCGGGCAACTCGACATCGAGCAGCGGTCCGCCGTGGTCCATCAGCTCGCACGAGATCGACGACAGCCGTTCTCCGCCTTCGGTGAAGAGCCCACCCAGGGGCATCCCGATGGCTTCCTCCGGGGCATACTCGAAGAGAGCCCGCGCGCCGCGATTCCAGGTGCGGATGACGCCGTTGCGGTCGCACCCGAACACGGCCTCGGCGGACATATCAGCCACGCGGGCCAGAAAGACGCTGCGATGATGCAGTTCTTTCAGGCGCTGATGCTCCTGTTCGAGATGAACATGGAGCGTGGTTGCCTCGCGCAAGAGCGCCAGGAAGGCCAAGAGGATGGAGATATATCCGGCGTTCTCGGTGATACGGGGCGTGAGTTCGCTGCCGAACCCGGTGCCTCCTACCAGGGGCCACGTTTCAATGGCAGTGATCTCGTAGCTGAAATCTACGAAACGTGCGAAAGTCAAGCATAACGCGCCTACATATAAGAAGTAGAGGGTAAGGGAATTTGGAATGAGTTTTCGCGCGGCGATGCACGCGCCAAGCACGAGGAGGCCGGTTCCGAAAAACTCAAAGAAGTCGCCCCACAACTCGTTATCCAAGTAGTAGTTGGGATAATACGAGGCGCTAAAAAGAAACACGCCAGCGGTCAAGATGGCGCAAATGCCCCACCAGCCCTTCATCCACTTCCTCCACGGAAAAACCGGTCCCCCGCCTTCACCCGCTTTTCCATATAAACCTAGTATATACTCAAATCGGGCAAATGGCAAAAAATGTGAGCATGATGATCGTGCTGTAAAGGGATACACTGGCAGGGGGATAGGCGGAACGAGGGGTGCTCCGTGTTTCGAGCTCGCGCGCGGGGCGGGCACTTCGAGGTACACGTCTTCGAGCGTGACGGCGAAGTTTCGACCTCGCGCGCGGGGCGGGTGGTCTGGTAACGTGGACTGAAAGCGGGCTGAACCCCGAGGCTCTCACATCTAAGCGTATGGAGTGGAAACGATGGTGAAGTTCTCGTTTTGCGTTGTGCTCTCAGCTGTGGCAGGGGCGTTTAGTGGCGCGCATGCCGAGGAATCACGGGGCGCGCAGCTCTTTGCAAAGGACAATCTGGTCGCCTGGTGCGTGGTGCCGTTCGACGCGAAGCAACGGGGCCCGGAAGAGCGGGCCGAGATGCTCGAGCGGCTGGGCTTCACGAAGCTGGCGTACGACTGGCGCGAACAGCATGTCCCTGGGTTCGAGGCGGAAATTCGCGCGCTCAACGAACACCATATTGCCTTCTTCGCGTTCTGGGGACTGCACGAAGACATGTTCCGGCTGTTCGAGAAGTATGGTATCCATCCGCAGGTGTGGCTGACAGCGCCGGATCCGGGGGAGGGGTCGCAGGAAGAAAAGGTGCGGGCGGCCGGGGGGATGTTGCTGGATGCGGCGAAGCGTACGCAGGCGCTGGGATGTAAACTTGGTTTGTACAATCACGGCGGATGGGGCGGCGAACCGGACAACCTGGCAGCGGTCTGTAATTGGCTGCGCAAAGAGACCGGCAGCGAGCACATCGGCATTGTGTACAACCTTCATCACGGCCATGGGCACATAGACGATTTCGCGGCGTGCCTCGATGCGATGAAGCCTTATCTCTTGTGCCTCAACCTGAACGGCATGAACACCGGCGGAGAACCGAAAATCCTGCCCATCGGCCAAGGCGGGCACGACACGAAATTGGTCCGCATTATCCTCGACAGCGGCTACGCGGGACCGATCGGGATCCTCGGTCACCGGCCGGAAATCGACGCGGAAGTCAGCCTCCGTGAAAATCTCGGCGGGCTGGAAAAGGTGTTGGACGAGATTCACGCGGCAAACGGCGGGTGAGCGAGAGGGCACAGGTTGCGAAGGGGCGGCGGCACTTGGCTGCCCGGGCCGCTGGCTGCTGTACGTACTTGACCCGCAGTTGCAGGGGAGACCTTCGGTCCAAGGAGTGGCGCGGTCGGGAAACCGCGCCAAAGCGGGAGTATGGACATGCCCGCCGCTAGCTGGCAAAATGGCATCAAATGAAGCACTTACGCCATGGACAGAATACCCGCGACGTGACGCAGCCGAACGGCGATGCCCGGCAGGGGGAGTTGCTGCCGGAGGATGCGCCGCGCGCGCCGGATAGTCTGGATATGGTCGAGGGCGTGGTGGACCGCATTGTCTATGAGAGCGCCGAGACGGGTTTTTTCGTGGCGCGTCTGCGCGACAAGAAGACACGCGACCTGGTGACGTTTGTGGGGAACGTCGCGGCGGTATCGGCGGGCGAGACCATCCGCATCTGGGGCCGGTGGGTGAACGATCCGAAATTCGGGCGGCAGCTCCGCATGGAGCGTTACGAGATCGTTCTGCCCAACACGGTGCACGGCATCGAGAAATACCTGGGCTCGGGGCTGATTCCGGGGATCGGGCCCGAATTCGCGAAACGGCTGGTGAAAGCTTTCGGCGTCGACACCTTGCGGGTCATCAGCGAGGAGCCCAAACGGCTGCAGACCGTTCAGGGCATCGGGCGCAAACGCGCGGCGCAGCTCTGCGACGCCTGGCAGCGGCAGAAGGCGATCCAGTCGATCATGCTGTTTCTGCAGGGTCACGGCATCGGCGTGAACCAGGCCGTTCGCATTTACAAACGTTACGGCGACAAGGCCGTGGCTGTCTTGCGTGAAAACCCGTACCGCCTGGCCCAGGACATCTCAGGCATCGCCTTCAAGAGCGCCGACAAGATTGCAGAGCAATTGGGAGTGGCGCGGAACGCCCCGCAGCGCATCGAAGCGGGGATCCTTTACCTCCTGGACCGGGCGGGCGATTCGGGCCACGTCTTCGAGCGGGCCGAAACCCTCGTGCAGGAGGCCGGCGAACTCCTCGGGGTCGAGGAGGGGGCCGAAGTATTCGAGAGGGCCCTGGCGGTACTAGTCGCCCGCGAGCAGGTCGTGCGCGAGGATGACGCGGTCTTTCTCCGGCGTCTGTGGCACGCCGAATCGGACTGCGCCTACCTGCTCAGGCGTCTGATCGCGACGCCGGGCGCGCAGCTGGTCATCCAGACCGACAAGGCCATCCAGTGGGTCGAGACAACCCATTCGATCCGGTTGTCGGACGAACAGCGCGACGCGATCAGCACCGCCATTCGTGAAAAGGTGCTGGTCATCACGGGCGGCCCCGGCACGGGCAAGACCACGGTGCTCAACGGCATTCTTGCCATATTCCATGCGAAGAATGTGTCGATGGAACTGGCCGCGCCGACGGGCCGCGCGGCCAAGCGCATGGAAGCCGCGACGGGGCGCGAAGCCCGCACCATCCACCGCCTGCTCGAATACAGCCCGAAGGAGGGCGGGTTTCAACGCAACGCGGCCAGGCCTCTCGATGCCGATCTGATCGTGATTGACGAAGCTTCAATGGTCGACATTACCCTGATGCAGAGCCTGTTGCTCGCGATCCCCAAGCAAGCCCGGCTCATTCTCGTGGGCGACGTGGATCAGCTCCCGTCAGTGGGGCCGGGCAACGTGTTGCTTGACGTTATCGCCAGCCAGGCCGTCCCGGTGGTTTGGCTGAAAACGGTATTCCGCCAGGCGGCCCAAAGCGGCATCATCGCCAACGCCCACCGCATCAACAAAGGCCAAATGCCCGAGTTCAACACCACGGATTTCTTCCTGGTTCAGCGCAAAGACCCGGTCAAGGCGCTGGAAACGGTGGTGCACCTGGTCACCGAGCGCATGCCGGCGAAATTCGGGTTCGACCCGAAACGGGACGTACAAGTGCTGGCGCCGATGCGGCGGGGCGAGGCCGGCGTTACCCGTCTCAACGAAGCCCTGCAGCAAGCCTTGAACCCCGGCGCCGTCCCCATACAACACCGTCTCTTCGGCTGCGGCGACAAGGTGATGCAGCTTTCCAACAACTATGAATTGGACGTGTTCAACGGCGACGCAGGCATTGTTGCCGTCGTAGACGACGAACTGCGCGAGGTCCAGATAGCGTACGATGACCGGGCGGTGTTATACGGTTTCGATGACCTCGATGAGGTGGGGCTTGCCTATGCCAGCACGGTGCACAAAGCCCAGGGCAGCGAATACCCCGCGGTGGTCATGCCGGTGCTGACCGAGCACTTTTTGCTGCTCCAGCGCAATATCCTGTACACGGCCGTCACGCGCGCCAGCAAGCTCGTGGTCATCGTGGGCGACCCGAAAGCCGTCGCGCTGGCTGTGCGCAATACCAAACAAACCCGGCGAAACACGCGCCTCGCCGACCGGCTGTCCAACCGCGC
>DAOLNV010000033.1:8284-38806 GCA_035416745.1 Candidatus Hydrogenedentota bacterium
GATGGGAAACCCTGCTTCGCGCAGGCGGCTGGTAATCGCCAGGACCACTTCATCGTGGCCTCTTCCTTCGCAGGGCACGGCGACGTCGGCGTAATGGCGGTATAGGGGCTGGCGTTCGTCGTACAGGGTGCGCAGGGTCTGGTCCGACGCCATGACCACGCCCCGGGTGGGGAGGTTGTTGATGCGCCGTTCGAGCTGGTCGAATGGCAGGTCGAGATGCACGATGATGCCTGCGTCAGCAAGATGGTCCATGGCAGGTTCGCTATACACCACACTGCCGCCGGTCGCTATCACGTGGCCCCGGCAATCGAGCGTGAGGATGTATCGCTCCTCGAGCGTCAGGAAGATGTCGCGGCCGTGCCCGTCGAGAATGTCCTGCAGCCGGCGGCATTCCCGCGATTGGATGTAGAGGTCGGTATCGGTGAAGTCGCGCGACAGGGCCTTGGCGAGCAGCACGCCGACAGTGCTCTTACCCACCCCCGGCATGCCGATCAGCACGATGTTGTTGTCGCGTTCCGTCTCGCCGTCTCGCATATGGGGTACCTGCGCCCTGTGCGGCCCGCTCACACGGCGGGCAGCTGCATGTTGCGTTTCTTAAGATAGGTAATGATTTCCTTTGCGACGCCGTGCGAAGTGAGGGCGTCCTCGAAATCCTTCAGCCGGGCTCTGGCGGAGAGTGTGGCGAACGCTTTTCGAATCCTTGGCATGTCGGCTATGACCATCCGGCGGATGATATCCTCTCGCAGGTCCGCGGCGTTCTCGAGGGTTAAGGTCGTTTTCTGGATGAGGTTGTGGATGCGGCGCGCATCGCTTTCCGTAATGTCTTCTTCGCGGAGCTGGGCCTGGAGGTTCTGTCTGGAGGTCATGGCGAGACGGTGCAATTGGCGCGTCACTTCGAGGGCGCCCCTGAAATCCCCCTGGCGCATTTGGAGTTCGACCACGAGCGAGGAGATCTTGAGGCGGCTCTGTGGGTTCTCGAGCCGCAAGTCGTTCGCGAGCGCCCGGCGAAACTGCTCGAGGGCCTGGGTCAGGGCGTCCTGTTCGTTGAGGGGCGCCTCCTTCCACAATTGGGCCAAGCGCTCCATAAACACCGCATGGGGCAGAAAATGGGCGCGCCGCCGCGAGGGTGTGCCCGGTTCATTCGGTTTATTTGGGGATTGGGCCAAGATGGCGTCTTCGCGGGCATCGTGGAGCAATCCTGAAACGTCGCGGACTGCCAGGTCGCGCAGCTCCTGGAGGCCTTGGCCGAGTTGTTCGTAGGCCGACATGAGGGTTTCGATGCAGTATGGGTACGGATTATGCGGGGCCGCGGAGGCTGTACCGGACAGTTCGCGCGCCCTTTGATTGGCCAGGCGTTCGAGGGCGCGCCAATGCGCGTCGAACTGGCCGCAGGCTTTCTGCATGGCGTCGGCCGCTGCGAGCAGTTCCGGCGCGGCGCTTGTTTCTTCGCGGACAGCCGGTGCGTTTACGGCATCCGTACGGGGTTCATCGATGCCTTGGGGCAGCCCGTGCTGCTGTTCGCGGTACAGCCAGGCGAGACGCAGGTAGAGCCGCGCCAATTTGTAGGGATCCTGCAACTCCTTCTCGACCAGCGACTGGATCAAGATGGCCATGAAATGAAGGCGCAGGGCTACTTCGAAATCGATGTCTTCGTAATCTATGTGTTCGCCGACCAACTGGAGAAGCGTGTCTTTGGAAATCGCCTTGGTGAATGCCTTGACCGCCGCCATGCCCGATTCGGATTCAAACGGCTTGCCAAATTCCTCGGCCACGTCGGCGTAGAAGCATTGGGGGCAGAAATACAGGGCGTAGTAGAGGGGGTTCACGCGCTGCACGTCGCCGCTGGCCCATTTGTACCGTATGACGTGCTGGTCGGGCTCAGCTTCTTCCGCCAGGAAGACGCGCTGGCGGAAAAAGCGGTGCTCGGTCTTGGTGTGGCACGCCGGACAGGCGATAGCTTTGTGAACGAACGGCGACTGTTTAGATGGCATGATACATCCCGCTTCGACGACGTTTTGGACAATGTTGTGCCTGTGCCTCTGCGCGAGGCCGATTGCCGCTTAGCCTAACGCATAATCCTCGAAAAGGCCAATCCGGGGCGCCCGCGCCGGTAATCGCCGGCAGCGGCGGATGCCCCGCTCAGCCTCGTATAGCGTTGGACATTCGGCCGGCGTGGATCTGGCAGATGGCCAGAGCCAGGGCATCGGCGGCGTCGTCCGGGCGGGGCGGGGCATCGAGATTGAGCAGGCGCCTGACCATTTCCTGCACCTGCTGTTTCGTGGCCTTGCCGTATCCGACCACGGCGTTCTTGACCTCGAGGGGGGAAAACTCGCCTATGGGCCGGTGCGAATGGGCCGCGGCGAGGGCAATGACGCCGCGCGCCTCGGCTACCTTGAGACCCGTGGTCACGTTGCGGGCGAAATACAGCTTTTCGATGGCCACTGCGTCGGGGGCGTATTGCTCGAACAACGCGGTTGCCTCTTGATGGACAATACGGAGCCGCTCGGCGAAGTGCATGCCCGCGGGGGTAGTGATCGTGCCGTGGGCGATGTGTTTGAGGCGGCTCCCCTTACCCTCGACTACGCCGTAGCCGGTTGTCGCGGTGCCGGGGTCGAAGCCTAAGACGCGCATTACTCCTCGAGAGCCGCCGCCATGGCCTCGTCCGGAATATCGAAATTGGCAAAGACGTTCTGCACGTCGTCCTGATCCTCGAGGGCCTCCATGAGTTTCAGCACGGACGAAGCGGCGCTGCCTTCCACCCGAATGGTGGTTTTGGGGTGCATGGTGAGTTCGGCGCTCTTCGCGGGCAATCCCATCGCTTCGAGCGCGGCCGACACGGCGTGAAGGTCGTGGGGGTTGGTAGTGATGACAAACACGTCTTCGCTGTCGGTATCGACATCTTCCGCGCCCGCATCGATGGCCTTCTCGAAGATCTCCTCCTCGGTCATCTTGCCCCGGGCAACGGAGATGTTGCCTTTCTGCTCGAAATTCCACACGACGGAACCGTTCTCGGCCATCGAGCCGCCGTACCGGGTGAGCAAATGCCGGACCTCAGACACCGTCCGGTTCCTGTTGTCGGTGAGCACGTCGATGATCAAGGCGACTCCGCTGGGCCCGTAGCCCTCATAGCGGGCCTCCTCGTACACCACGCCTGGGAGTTCGCCCGTGCCCTTCTTGATAGCGCGGTCGATGTTGTCTTTGGGCATATTCTCGGCCCTTGCCGCCAACAGGACCGTACGCAGCCGCGGATTCGTGTCGGCATCGCCGCCGCCCGTCTTAGCCGCAACGCTGATTTCCTTCGCCAAACGGGAGAAGATCTTGCCGCGTTTAGCGTCCAGAGCGCCCTTCTTGCGCTTGATTGTGCTCCATTTGGAATGACCGGACATGTTCGGGTATCTCCAGTGCCCAATTGTGATCTCGGTTCTCCGCCAACGGACCAGTATAGCATTAGCACGCGTTTTCCTGCAATCGGGAGTTGGGCGGCTGCACCCCCTTCCGGGCGGTGGGCGCTTAGGCCGGTGGGCGCTCCTGCAAGCTGTTGGAGCGGCAATGGCCCGCTTTCGCGAACCGTGCGGGGGACTGTTGGTGAGTACCGATGCCCTGGGACGGCTGGGCCGATCGTACCATGCCTTCGTCCGGCCGCCCGCACCGCAAGCGCTGCCGCAGTATCGTTGGTCAAGCCCCCCCGGAAGGCCTGTGCCCACCATCCGGCCATTCCCGCCTGCCGTCAGGAGATTCCAGAAAAGCAATCACTTATGCTAGACTGACTTCGGTGGAAGCAGAGGGACACGGGTTTTCAGGCGCCTGCGGCGCGAGCGGGAGACTCTGACTATGCACGAGCACAAACATCATTCCGGATGCTGCGGTTGTTCATTGGGTCCCATTGAACGTCGGACATTTCTCACCGCTCTTGGGGCGACGGCCAGCGTGGCAGCGGTGACCGGGTGCGCCACGACTGGCGCGAGACCCAGCGTGATGGCTGGTCCGCGCCCGAAGCCGAGCCTGGAAAAGAAGGCTCTGGTAGTGCAGCCTGCGCTAGCCTATCACCTCTATAAACCCCGCGAGCAGACCAGTTGGCGGCCTTGGGGAGGATTTCACAGCGAGGCCGACATCAACGCCGAGGTGAATCGGATCGAAAAGGAACTGCAGGCCCTCTCGAGCAAGGCCGAGTTTCCCGTGACCTTCAAGCCCGTGGCTCATGTGCGCAACGAGGCCGAAGCGGCCGCGCTATGCGGCCAGCCGGCCGACGTCATGCTGATCTACGGCGCCAATTCCGGCGGCGAAACCATCGAGAAACTCATCTCGCCCGACCGGCATAACCTCGTGTTCGTGCGCCACAAGTCCGGTCCCGTGTACCTGTGGTACGAGACTACCCATTGCCGCCTGTTGCGCAAGACCGTCGACGAATACGGCCAGCCAGGCCTCGACCCTTCCGACGTGGTCGTGGACGAGTATGGCGACGTGCTCTGGCGGTTGCGTTCCCTTTATGCGCTCAACAACACGGTTGGGTCCCGCATTGTCTGCATCGGGGGGGCCAGCGGCTGGGGCGCCGGCGGCCAGAAAGCCCCGGAGCTCGCCGCAAACCTGTGGAAGATGGACCTGGTAAATGTGACGTATGAAGACTTGGGGGCGCGTCTCCAAGCCGCGCGGGCCGACGCCGAGCGCGTGCAACGATGCGAAGCGGAAGCCGCCGCATACCTCAAGACTCCCGGCACGCATCTGAAGACCGACGCGGGATTCGTCAGCCGCGCTTTTCTGTTGACGGAGGTGTTCGAGGACATCATGGCCGAGGCGAAAGCGCAGGCGATTACCGTGAACAGCTGCATGGGCACCATCATGCCCATATCCGAGACGACCGCCTGCCTGCCCCTGAGCCTTCTTAACGATGCGGGCGCGATGGCGTTCTGCGAATCGGATTTCGTGGTGATCCCATCGGGCGTGCTGCTTCACCACATCGCCTCGATGCCGGTGTTTCTCCAGGATCCGACCTATCCCCATCATGGCGTGATTACCCTTGCTCACTGCACCGCACCGCGCAAGATGGATGGCAAGAATCTCGAGGAAGCCTATATTCTGACCCATTTCGAGTCGGATTACGGCGCGGCGCCCAAGGTCAACATGCGCATTGGCGAGACGGTTACCGTCATCGATCCTGATTTCGAAGACCAGCGCTGGATCGGGTTCCGCGGCACGATTCAGGACAATCCGTTCCTCGATATCTGCCGGTCCCAGGTTGACGTGGCCATCGAGGGCGATTGCGACCGGCTCGCGCGCGACATGCGGGGGTTCCACTGGATGCTGTCTTACGGGGACCATCTCAAAGAGACCGGCTACGCGCTGCGCAAGGTCGGCATCGGCTGGTACAACCTCTCCGCCGACAAGACCATCGAGGCGTAGGCATTTCCAGAGAGGTCTCGCGGGGCGTGAACGCAGCGGCCGGGGAAGCACGCCGCCCGGTGCGGGCTGGTTGAGGCCCGGTCAGGCTGGCGGCCAGCACCTCAGCAATCACGGGGGCCGGAGGTCATATTGCCTCGAAAAGGGACCATGCAGGCGGGGCAGCGGCTGTGCGCAGACGAGTCACAGGTTTTCGGGGCAGTGATTCGCCGGCGTGAATTCTTTCGAATCGCTGGTTTCGCGGGGCTGGCGCTGGCCGGGCCGCGCTGGGCTTCCATGGCCGGTCCGGGCAAGGTTCCTTATCCGAACATCGTTTTCGTGCTGGCCGACGACATGGGTTATGGCGATCCCCGCTGTCAGAATGAGGCGTCGAAGGTCCCCACCCCCAACATAGATCGTCTTGCGCGCGAGGGAGTGCGTTTCACCGATGCCCACACGCCCTCGGCCGTCTGCACCCCGACACGTTACGGAGTGTTGACGGGCCGCTACTGCTGGCGGTCGCGCCTTACGAGCGGGGTCTTGGAAGGATACGACCCCGCGCTTATCGAGCCCGGGCGCACGACCGTGGCGTCCCTCTTGCACGAGCGGGGCTACCATACGGGGTGCATCGGCAAATGGCATCTTGGCCTGGGCACAGAAGACCCCACCGACTACACCAAACCTTTGCGGCCGGGTCCCCTGGAGGCCGGTTTCGACTATTTCTTCGGCATCGCCGCTTCGCTCGACATGCCCCCCTACTGCTATATCGAGAACGAGCGGCCAACCGTTGCGCCGACGGAAACCATCGCCCAATCCGAGCGTCCGGCCTACTGGCGCGAGGGCGCGATTGCTCCCGGATTCACCCACGAGGGCGTTCTTCCCGCTCTGACTGAGAAAGCCGCCGCGTACATCGAGCAACGGGCGTCCGAGGGCACACCGTTCTTCCTTTACTTCCCGCTCACGGCACCCCACACGCCCTGGGTGCCTATGGACGAGGTAAACGGCCGTAGCGGGGCAGGCGGTTACGGCGATTTCGTTGCGCAGGTCGACGATTCGCTTGGCCGGGTCCTCGATGCCCTTGACCGCGCGGGCGCCACGCAGGACACCCTTATCATTTTTACCAGCGACAACGGGTCGCACTGGACCCCTGCCTTCATCGAGGAGTGGGGGCACCGGGCCAACGGCGAATTGCGGGGCCAGAAGGCCGACATCTGGGAGGGCGGCCACCGCGTGCCGTTCATTGCCCGCTGGCCCGGCAAGACGGTTCCGGGCACGGTCTGCGCCGAAATCATCTGCCTGACCGACCTGCTTGCGACCTGCGCGGCCATCGTGGGCGCCGAGCTGCCCGAAGACGCGGGCGAAGACAGCTACAACATCCTGCCGGCCCTGTTGTCGGAGCCGCGCGAGAAGCCCCTCCGCGAGGCGACCGTTCATCACTCCATGAACGGAACGTTTGCCATACGGCGGGGCAAATGGAAACTTGTCCTGGGGTTGGGGTCCGGCGGGTTCAGCGCCCCCCGCACCGTCGAGCCGAAGGACGGCGAGCCGAAAGGGCAGTTGTACGATCTCGAGGCGGATATCGACGAATCCGAGAACCTCTGGGCCGAACATCCCGAGATTGTGGCGCAGCTTACCGCGCTTCTAGAACGATACCAGCGGGAAGGCCGCAGCCGGCCGCTCCAGGATTCAGCGCCGACACGAGTCTCCAGAATCGTCCTGCCGGATTCTCTGGCCTGAGCGCGCCGCCTTTGAGCCGGCCCGTGCCGTTTCATTCCATGGGATATTTCAGGCCCCATTTCGCGCGGACGCGGTCCATCGTGTCCATGATGGCAATGCTTTCGTCGAGGGGCATGATGGGGCTTTCGGTCTCGCCCGCATCCAGGCAGCGCATCACCTCGGAGACTTCGAAATGGAATCCGCGTCCTTCGACGAGGTCTTCCTCGAACGATTCCTTGCCGTCGCGGGCAAGCATGATGCGCGTGGGATTCCAGAACTTCGGGAAGAGCCGTATGTAGCCCTCGGCGCCGATCACCGTGGCTTCGTGGGGCGTCGTGGTGCGGATGCCGCTTTGGAGGGCGGCCAGCTGCCCGCCCTCGTAGCCGAAGATGATCGCGCACTGCTCGTCGACGCCGGTCTTACCGAGCTCCGCCATCGCCTCGACGCGGTGCGGCTCGCCGAGAAGCATCGACGCGAACGACACGGCGTACACGCCCACGTCGAGGAGGCTGCCGCCGCCAAACGCGGGGTCGAACAGCCGGCTCTCGGCCTCATACTCCGCGCGGAACCCGAAATCCGCCGTTACCATGCGAACTTCGCCGATAGCGCCGTCAGCGGCCAATTGGCGCACGCGCCGCATCAGGGGGAAGAAGCGGGACCACATGGCTTCCATGAGAAACAGTCCCTGCTCCCGCGCCTTCGCGGCCATGGTCTCCGCCTCGTTGCGGTTGATGGCGAACGGCTTTTCGCACAACACCGCTTTCCCGCATTCAAGGCAGAGGATCGTGTTGTCTTTGTGACACGAGTGGGGCGTGGCCACGTAGATGACATCCACACCCGGATCGTCCGCGAGTGCTTCGTACGTTCCATGGCAGCGGGGAATACCGAACTCGTCGCCGAACGCGTCCGCCGCCTCCTGCGTGCGCGAGCCCACGGCAGCGAGTTCCGCCCCGTCCGCGTACCTCAGATCGCCCGCGAACTGGTGGGCAATCGATCCCGTCCCCAGAATGCCCCAACGAATGGTGTCGCTCATGGCATCTTACCTTTACGTTCTTGCGTATAGTCCCTGATGATAGCGAAACGATAGCAAGTGTCGTTAGGTAAAGCCAATTGGATGGGGCCACGGGCGTGCGCACATCCCGCGGCATTGGCTTTTTCGCGTGTTGGAGACCTTCGGTCGTGAAGGTGGCGTGGTCAGGAAACCACGCCACAGCGGGGACGACCATGCCACAGCGGGGGCAGGAAGGGCAGGAAGGGCGGGAAGGGTGTGAACGTGAGAAGGGCGAGAAGGGATTGGAAAACGCGCCACAGCGGGGGCTCAACGTGGTTGGGGCTCGATGGCCGCTTGCGGGGGGGCCGATCCTTTGTTTAGTATGGCGGGCGCGGAATTCATTGTGCGCGAAATCCCAGGCGAGATACGAGTTTTGGAGGCCTTCATGCAGGATTCCCGCCGAATCGTCACGGTCAACCGAGGTGTTGTGGCATTGGTTCTGGTTCTGCCCGCGGTCTTGTTTGCGGCAGGATGCGGAGGCCCGGCCCAACAGTCCGGCCAGGCCGCTAACCTTGCGGGCGGCGACGCCACGTCCGCCGCGGCTCCGGATACCGGCGGCGAGCCGGCGTTTGGCGACTGGCTCATCACCCGGATGAGCGCCGAGACCGAAAACCTCAACCCGTATACCAGTTCGGACGCTTATGCGTCGCGTATCAACGAATTCATATTCGAGAGTCTGCTGGAACGCGATAACCGGACTCTCGACATGATCCCCGAGCTGGCCGAAACCTGGGAGATCTCCGAGGACAAACTGACCTACACC
Organism: Candidatus Hydrogenedentota bacterium; assembly: GCA_035416745.1. Lineage (NCBI taxonomy): Bacteria > Pseudomonadati > Candidatus Hydrogenedentota > Candidatus Hydrogenedentota bacterium. Next base: position 17,188 of record DAOLNV010000033.1, read on the forward strand.
TTCACGTTGTATGAGGGAACCAGGTTTTCTGACGGCCAGCCGCTGACGACCGAGGACGTCAAGTTCAGCTTCGATACGATCATGAATCCGAAGGTCGATGCGCCGCACCTGCGTAACTACTACAAAGATGTCACCGCATGCGAGATCGTCGATGCGCGCACGGTCCGATTCCTGTGTTCCAAACCGTATTTCCGTCATATCGTCATGCTCGGAAGCCTCGAGATTCTTCCCAAGCATGTGTACGGCGCCGGCGACTTCAACACTCACCCGAACAACCGGAATCCGATTGGCTCCGGCCCGTATATCCTTGAGAAATGGGATCCCGGCCAGCAGATCGTGCTTGCCGAGAATCCCGGGTATTGGGGCAAACGGCCCTACATCAGCAAGCGGATCTTCAAGATAATCCTGTCTGACGGCCCTGCGCTGCAGGCGCTCACGGCGGGTCAGCTGGACTCGATGGGCCTCACGTCCGAGCAATGGGTGCGCCAGACCAATTCCGAGCGTTTTACCGGGCAGTTCAACAAATTCTCCTTCTACCAGCCGTATTACAACTACATTGGCTGGAACAGCCGCCGGCCCCAGTTCAGCGACAAGATGGTCCGCCGTGCACTTACGATGCTGCTCAACCGCGAGGATATCCGCGACAAGATCTTCCACGGCCTGGCGATCATCGTGACGGGGACTTCTTTCGTCGACACCCCGGAATACAAAAAAGAGATCAAACCGTGGCCGTACGATCCCGAGCAGGCAAAGAAGCTCTTGACCGAGGCCGGATGGACCGATTCCGACAGCGACGGCGTGCGCGACAAGGATGGGACCGCGTTCCGGTTCGAATTGATCATCAAGAACGACAGCCCCGAGATGGAGCAGATCGGCACGATATTCCAGAACGAGCTCAAGCGGGCGGGTATCGGAATGTCGCTGCGCCCCCTCGAATGGGCGACGTTTCTCCAGCAGATCGATGCGCGGAAATACGATGCGTGCATACTGGGCTGGTCCATGCCTCCTGACATCGATCCTTACCAGGTTTGGCACTCGACCATGGCCGAGGGCACGGGTTCGAATTTCGTCGGGTTCAGCAATGCGGAGGCGGACCAGATTATGGAGACCGCCCGGCAGACGTTCGACCGCGAGGAGCGCATCAAGCTCTACCACCGGCTCCACGAGATCCTGCACGAGGAACAGCCGTACACCTTTCTGTTCTGCAATAAATCGCTTCTTGCCGTGGACAAACGGTTCCACGGGATCGTGATGTACCCGTTCGGTCCCGACTCGCGGGAGTGGTGGGTTCCGGAGGAACTGCAGCGGTATCCATAACCCGATTGGTAGTCCGTGAAAGCCTATCTCATACGACGATTGCTTCTGGTGATACCGACTTTTCTCGGCATCAGCATGATCTCGTTCGCCGTCATCCAACTGGCGCCGGGAAGTCCGATTTACATGAAATTGCGCACGGCCGAGCAGGGCATTTCCACCGATGCGAATACCCCGGAAATCCTGCGGCAGACGAAGGAGCTCTACGGCCTGGATAAGCCTCTCTACGTCCAATACATCAAGTGGCTTGGCCGCCTCGTGACCCTGGATTTCGGGGAGTCGTTCAAAGACCACCGCCCCGTGCGCGACAAGATTCTGGAAGCCCTGCCAATCACGCTTCAACTCAATATCATCTCGATTTTCCTCGTGTACCTCATCTCCATCCCGATAGGGGTGTATTCCTCGACGCACCAGCGCACCTGGTCCGATACGATCATCACGGTCGTGTTGTTCGTGTTGTACAGCATGCCCAGCTTCTGGGTGGCGATGCTGCTCATCTACTTCTTCGGGGGCGGCGAATGGTTCAACTGGTTCCCGGTCAATGGCATGAACTCGATCGGGGCGGAGACCTTCTCGTGGCTGCATTGGCTGGCGGACCGCGCGTGGCATCTCATACTTCCCGTGTTCTGCCTGACCTACGGGGGATTGGCGGGGCTCTCGCGCTACGCCCGCGCCGGCATGGTCGAAGTGATCCGGCAGGACTACATACGCACGGCGCGCGCTTATGGTTTTTCCGAGAAAATCGTGGTCTTCAAATATGCCATGCGCAATTCGCTTATCCCTATCATCACGCTGCTCGGCACGCTGCTTCCCGCCCTGCTGGGCGGGAGCGTGATTATTGAAAGCATCTTTTCCATTCCCGGCATGGGGTTCCGGGGTTTCGACGCCCTGTTATCGCGGGATTACCCGATGATTATGGGCCTGCTGGCAGTATCGGCGTTCCTGACCCTGATCGGGCTGTTGCTGTCCGACATCATGTATGCGATTGCGGACCCGCGCATCAAATTCGAGAAACCGGACTGACGGGACGCCATGAGCGATTCGACAACAAAGAAACAGAGTTACTGGCGGCTGGTATGGCAGCAGTTCCGCAAGAACTGGCTCGCCATACTGGGCCTGGCGGTCATTCTCCTGTTGTTCGCCGTGGCCATCCTGGCCCCGTTTCTGGCCCATTCGCGCCCGATCTACCTCGTGAAGGACGGGCGGACCTACTGGTTCACCAACCTTATCGAGTATCCCGAACTCGTCGAGATTGATTTCCGCACGTGGACCCCCGGCGAGGGCGAACGGGCCGTGCGGCCGCCGGTCCCCTTCGGCCCGCTCGACGACAACATGAACGTACGGCTCGAGCCGCCAGTCTGGGCGGCCGGTTCGCAAAGCGACACTATGGAAGAGGATGCCGGGGAGATCCCGCCTCGGGCGCACTGGCTGGGCACGGACGACCGCGGCCGCGACGTTCTCAGCCGCCTGATTTGGGGCACACGGATCTCGATGAGCATCGGGTTCGTCGCTGTGGGCATCTCGGCAATCATCGGGGTCATCTTTGGCGCGCTGGCAGGGTATTACGGCGGCAAGGTCGACATGGTCATCCTGCGCATCATCGAGATCGTGATGTGCTTTCCCAGTTTCTTCCTGATCCTTACCCTGATGGCCTTCCTTCCGCCGAGTATCTGGAACATCATGGTAGCTATCGGCCTGCTCGGCTGGACGGGGATCGCCCGGCTGGTGCGCGGCGAATTCCTGCGGCTGCGCGAGAGCGATTTCGCGACGGCCGCGCGCGCCACAGGTCTCCACGACTGGTGGATCATCTTCCGCCATCTGCTCCCGAACGCGCTGGCGCCCGTGTGGGTGTCGGCCACGTTCGGCGTGGCGGGCGCCATCCTGACCGAGTCGGGCCTTAGTTTTCTGGGGTTTGGGGTGCCGCCGCCCGCGGCAAGCTGGGGCGAGGTGCTGAAACAGTCACAGACCTACATCACCCACGCGTGGTGGCTGGTGACCTTCCCGGGCGCGGCCATCTTCATTACGGTAACGTCTTTCAACCTTGTAGGCGAGGGGTTGCGCGACGCGATGGACCCGCGCCTGCGGCAATAACAGAGCAAAGGAGACTCCGATGCGTATTGAACATGTGGCGTTGAACATCCATAAACCGGCCGAAGTCGTCGCGTGGCTGTGCAAGAACCTCGGCATGCGCATTCTGCGCCAATTCGGCGAGCCGCCCGACGCCTTCTTCGTTGCCGATTCCGAAGGGCATACCGTGCTGGAGATCTACGAGAATCCGCGCGCGGAAATCCCGGATTACGCGGCCATGAAAGCGCAGACGCTGCATGTGGCATTCCTGGCTGATGACGTGGCGGCGGTGCGCAAACGTTTGGTGGCCGCGGGGGCTACGCCCGAGGGCGACGTGGTCAAGACGCCGGATGGCGACGAGCTCGCCATGGTGCGCGGTCCGGGCGGCCTGGCCATCCAGCTCATGAAACGCAGCAACCCGCTCGTCTAGCGGGATAGTGAACCGATTGCGAGACATGGACACGGCACTGAGCATACGCAACCTCAAGACCTACTTCTTCACCGACGCCGGGGTCGCGAAGGCGGTGGACGGCGTGTCGCTCGATATTCCGAAGGGCAAGACGGTGGCGCTGGTTGGGGAGAGCGGTTGCGGGAAGAGCGTGACCGCCTTGTCCGTATTGCGCCTGGTGCCCGCGCCGCCCGGCCGCATTGTGGGGGGCGAGATTCATTTCGGCGGGCGCAACCTGCTCGAGTTGCCGGAGCGCGAGATGCGCGAGGTGCGCGGCAACGGCATTTCGATGGTGTTTCAGGAGCCCATGACGGCGCTCAACCCGGTGTTCCGCGTAGGAGGACAGATCGCCGCGGCGATTCGCGTTCACCGCGACGTGTCTGGAAAAGAGGCCATGGACCAGGCCGTGGAATTGCTCGACCGGGTCGGCATTCCCGATCCTGCGCAACGGGTCCGGGAGTACCCGCACCAGATGTCGGGCGGCATGCGCCAGCGCGCCATGATTGCCATGGCCCTCGCGTGCGGCCCTGAACTGCTGATTGCCGACGAGCCTACGACCGCCCTGGACGTGACGATCCAGGCGCAAATCCTTGACTTGTTGAAACAACTCCAGGCCGAACATCACATGGCCATCCTGCTGATCACCCACGACCTGGGCATTGTCGCCGAGACTGCCGACGAGGTGTCCATCATGTACGCGGGGAAGATTGTCGAGCAGGCGCCGGTCCGCGACTTGTTCGACAATCCCCGGCATCCGTACACGCTGGGGCTTTTCAAGAGTCTGCCGCGTCTGGACGAGCCCCGGGGACATCTGCGCACGATCGAGGGCCGCGTCCCCGCCGCAACGCATTTCCCGGCGGGCTGCCGGTTCCATCCGCGCTGCAGTTACGCCATGGACGTCTGCCGGGAGCAGGAACCTCGTCTCGACATCGGCACGGCCGGCCACGGTGTAGCGTGCTGGCTCCACGACGAAGCCGTCATGCGCCGGCAGGGCCGGCCCGCGGGCATTCCCGAGAACGAGGAGGCCGCCCGATGACCCAGGACGCCAACGAGCAACATCTCCTTGTGGTAGACGGGCTGGTGAAACACTTCCCCGTGCGGGGCGGCGTGTTCTCGCGTGTCCTGGGCATGGTTCGTGCGGTTGACGGGGTGAGCTTTTCGATCCCGAGAGGAAAGACCCTGAGCCTGGTCGGGGAGAGCGGCAGCGGCAAGACCACCGCGGGCCGCAGCATCCTGCGCCTCATCGAGCCGTCCGCGGGACGGGTGCTGTTCAACGGGGTTGATCTCACGAAGCTTGACCGGCGCGAGATGCGGCGGTACCGCAAGGCCATGCAGATCATCTTCCAGGACCCCTACGGCTCGCTGAATCCGCGCATGACCGTCTACAACGTGCTGTCCGAAATTCTCGCCACGCACGGGCTTGTGCCACGGGCGCAACGGCGCCCGCGCGTTTACGAAATCCTCGAGCTGGTCGGCCTGCCGCCCGAGAGCGCCGACCGGTACCCGCACGAATTCAGCGGCGGCCAGCGCCAGCGCATCGGCATTGCCCGCGCGCTCGCGGTGGAACCCGATCTCATCGTTGCCGACGAGCCCATCTCGGCGCTCGACGTGTCGATCCAGGCGCAGATCCTCAATCTCCTGCGCGATTTGCAGGAGCGGCTCGGCTTGACATACCTGTTCATCGCCCACGACCTCAGCGTGGTCCGGCACATTTCCGATTACGTCGCCGTCATGTACCTGGGCCGGATTGTTGAGCGGGGGACCGTGGACGATATATTCGAGCGGCCGGTGCATCCGTACACCAAGGCGCTTCTGGCCGCGGCGCCAGTGCCCAACCCGAGGCTCGAACGCGGTCGCAAACCTCTCGCCGGCGACGTGCCCTCGCCTGTCAATCCGCCGCCGGGATGCCACTTTCATCCGCGGTGCCCGGACGCCATACCGGCGTGCCGCGAGACCGAACAGTATCTTGTCGAGTCCGCGCCGGGTCATTGCGCGGCCTGCAACGTCCACGCCCCGCAAGATAAGGGTGGCGCGGCACCCCGCCCGGCTGGTTGTTCGGGGAACGATCGGCTAGACTAGGGCGCGCATGGCGTCTGAAGGCATCCGACACGGGGTACACGGTGCGTGCTCTTGGGAGCCACAGGTCTTCATAGCGTGATAAGGTAGTCGAAGGTCCCTCAAAAGTACAGAAGACCGAGACCTTCGAGCACAATAGGGCGTGGCAGGAGACCGCGCCACAGCAGAGAGGGGATTCATGGTGTTTACAGCAATTCTGGTTTCGCTAATCGGCTTGTCGGGCGTTCCGGAGGCCCCGGTAGCCGCGTGGGAATTCAACTCGCCCGAGGAGGTTCAGCCCTGGCGGGCCAATGGTCACATGACCAACGTGGCGGCCGAGAACGGCATCCTCGCGTGCGACACGGTCGACTGGGACCCGTTCTATACCTATTCCGAAGCGCAGCTCGAGGCCACGCCGTGGCAATTCGTGGTGATTCGCATCAAGGCCAGCCAGGCAGGGGAGGGTCAACTATTCTGGACCCCCGACATGGAAGGGCAGTATGCGGGGTTCAGCCCTTCGAAAGTTACCAGTTTCAAGGTGGAACAGCCGGATGCCTGGCAGGAGGTGGTCATTCTTCCCTTCTGGCACACCGAGGGCACGATCCGCCAACTCCGGCTCGACCTGTATGAAGGCGCGCATTTCGAGGTGGACTGGCTGCGCGTTTACGACTGGGGAAAAGGCGTTGCGCCGGCTGCGGACACCTGCCGGTGGGAGTTTGACGACGGCGGCGAAGCCTGGCGTCTGTGGCCCGGAAACGGCGCGCTCGTTTCCCCGCCACTCCAGCTGGACGTGGCGGCGAAGGGGTGGGTGTCCCTGGCACTCAAAGCCAGGACCGCCACGACCGCCTCGCTGTTCTGGGCCAATTCACGCGATTTCGGGCGCGATGCGCAGACGTTCGAGGTGGCCGCGTCCGAGGATTTTCGTGTCTATGACGTGGAATTGCAGGGGGAATCCTCCTGGCGCGACGCGGTCGTCGCGCTGGGCCTTCAATCCGCGCTCGATGCGGGCCTTGCCGTCAAATCCATCGAGATATCCGAGCGGCCTCAGGGACCCGCGGACATCCGCGTGCTCCATTTCGGGTTCGAGAACGGCGTGAATCGCGCCGGGCGGGACTGCCTCATTGCCGCCAACTTCCTGAACGAAGGCGGCACAACGTCGGTACCTCTCGAAGCGCGTCTGGTAGTGCCGGATGACGTGACCCTTGTCAAGGGCGACGCGGTTCAGACGGTCCCTCCGCTCGCGTTTCGGCAGCGGGCCACGTTGTCCTGGACGGTCCGCGCATCCGCTCCCGGCACGCCTCAGCTCAGCCTCGATTTCCCTGACGGCGGGCCGATAGCGGATCGGACCGCCGTGCTCGAATTTCTTGCGCCGATGCCCGTGCAACCGGCCGAATACGTCCCCGAACCGAAGCCGGTGAAGACGGGTATCGACGTGTTTGCGTACTACTTCCCGGGCTGGGGGGCGGACGTGAAGTGGGACCCCATCCGCTTCGTCGACCCCATCCGTAAACCGCTGCTGGGCTACTACGACGAAGGCAAGCCGGAGGTTGTCGACTGGCAGATCAAGTGGGCTGTCGAAAACGGCATCAAAGGTTTTCTTGTTGACTGGTACTGGGTGGCCGGCAACCAGCATCTCACGCACTGGTTCGAGGCGTATCGCCAAGCCCGCCATCGCGACCGTCTCCAAGTCGCCATCATGTGGGCGAACCACAACCCGCCCAACACCCATTCGGCTGAAGACTGGCGCAACGTGACCCGGGAATGGCTTGACAAATATTTCAATTTGCCCGGGTATTACCGGATCAACGGCAAACCGGCGGTGTTTATCTGGGCGCCCGACAATATCCGGAATGACCTTGGCGGCACCGAATCCGTGCTCACATCGTTTGAAGAATCGCAGCAGATGGCCCGCGACGCCGGTTACGAGGGCATCACCTACGTCGCGATGGGCTACAATCTTTCGAGAGACCGGTCCGACCTTCTCGCGAAAGAAGGCTACAGCGGGTTCTCCACGTATCACGAGTGGGGCGACGCGGTAAAACGGTCTACGGTGCCGCAGCGGGCCCAATACAGCGACGTGGCCGATACCACCCGCGACGCGTGGGACGCGCACGAGGCTATTGCGGGGCCCTTGACGTACTACCCGGTGGCGGACACGGGCTGGGATTCGCGGCCGTGGCATGGTTCCCGCTCACTGGCTATTCTCGGGAGGACTCCGGATCTCTTTGAACGTATTCTCCGCAATATCAAGACATGGGCCGAAGCCCATGACCGCGGCATGATAATCCTCGGGCCGCTCAACGAATGGGGTGAAGGAAGCTACATCGAACCGAACACCGAGTTCGATTTCAAGATGTACGAGGCGATACGCCGCGTATTCGCCGTAGACGACCCCGCTGCCTGGCCGGTCAACATCGGCCCGGCCGACGCCGGGCTTGGCCCGTACGATTTTCCGCCCCAGGTCATGCGCTCCGCGTGGGACTTCTCCGACGGCCCCCAGGGTTGGGCAAATATGATGGGCTTGTCGGAGTTCGTTGCACGGGACGGCATGCTGCACTTTACGACCAATTCGGCCGACCCGGCCATCCAGAGTCAGGCCGTCCGTCTGCCGGCAGCCGAATATCCCCGTATGATAATCACCATGCAGGTGACCGGCGCTTCGCCCGGGGAGATGGCAGCGCAGCTGTTCTGGTCCGATACGGGCGCCGCCATTGTCGAGGCGACGAGTTTGCGTTTTCGGCTTCAAAACGACGGCGCCATGCATACTTACACGTTGAATCTCAGCGAGCACCCCCGTTGGCGCGGCGAGATCACATCGTTGCGCTTCGACCCCTGCGACATCCCGAACGTGGCGGTGACGATAGACGAGATCCGTTTCGAGAAATAGACGCACGCAGGTGCGCTGGCGCGGCATGGCGTAACGGAGGGCCGGCTTTCCGGTCTGGCAGGCCCGCGCATCGTTGTAGGCGCCCGATTGTGGAGACCTTCGACTGCAAGAATGCCGAGCTGGCGCCGGGCGATGCCAGGCCGACCACGCCGCGTCAGCGGACACCCGCCAGGATGCGTTCGTAGACCGCTTTGACAGCGGCTGCCTGGGCCTCGAGTGAATAGTGGGTGACGGCGGTCTCGCGGGCCGCCATTCCCATCCCGTGGGCGAGCCGCCGGTCGCCCGCCAGTCGGTCCAGGGCGCGGAACAATGCTTCCCCGGAACCGTCGCAGACGATACCATCGAGGTCGTGGTTCACAATCTCGCGCAGCATGCCCCGATTGGCGACCACCGCGGGTTTGCGCATGGCCATACATTCGCGCACGGCCCGGCATGTGCCGTCGCTGCCGGGCGTCAGATAGACCTTTACGTCGAACGCCTTCAACATGCCCACGTAGTTCTCGCCCTCGAGATAGCCCGGGAAATGGACACGGTCCTCGAGGCCGAGGCGACGCACCGGTTCCCGGCCCACCTGCTCCTGCCTGGTGCCGCGGCCCACGACAATCACGTGCACGTTTGGGCGTCTCGCGGCGAGCATCCGTATCGCCTCGAAGAAATCCTCGTAGTGCCGGTGGGTCTGCATGCGGGCCACAATACCCACCACGAACGCGCCGGGGGGGATACTGAGCCAACGGCGGCCGTCCGGCACCTCGCGCGCGGGATCGAACCGTTCGATGTCGACCGCGCCCGGCACGATTGTCTGCCTCGACGGTTCGAGTCCGTGGACCCTTGTGTCGTGTTCCGCGGCGATGCGGGACGGTTCGAACACGTGGCCGGCGCCAGCGAGCAAACGGGTATTGGCCCCGCTTGCGGGAAACCCGCTGCCGTGATAACTCGAGCGCACGAGCGGCACGCCCAGTTTCCTCGCGGCGCCTGCGGCAATCCGGTGATCGTTGTCGAGGTGGCAGTGGATGAGGTCATAGGGATGGGCGCGGAGGAAGCGCGCCAGGCGCGCGCGATCGAGCAGGTTCGAGACGGGATTGAGGTGCTTGCTCAAACTGAACGACAGGATGGGCTCGATGCCGCGGTCGCGCGCGGTTTCGGCTACTTTGTTAATCGATTTGCCCGCGTCCGGGGAACAGGCGAAATCGGCCGCCACCCCGAGCCGCCTCAACGCCACACAGAGGTTGAGCGCCGGCTCCGCCGGGCCGGTCCATTTCGAGTTGCTGAGAAGGTGAAGGACGTTCATGCGGCGCCTGGCCCGCCCGGGACGGTTTCCCGGGCGTCAGACCTCCTCAAAATGGCGGCGGCCGGACCGCCGCCGTCTTATTGTTCGGTGCTGGCGCCGGATTGTCCGGAAGCGGCTTCCGCGGGCGGCGCGGGTGCGTCCGTGCCGCTCTCGGCGGGGGCTTGGGCGCCCGCTCCGGCCGGGGCGTTTTCCCCGGGGGCGGGGGCAGCCTCTCCCTCGGGGGTTTTTTCAGTTTCTTGTTCCGCCGGCGCGAAGATGTCGTAGAACGTTTCCTCGACGAGTTCCCACTGATGGGTTTCGCGAAGATACTGAAGGTAGTCGGTAAAACGCTGCTGCTGTGCCATGGCCAAGGTCCTGTCGCGCAATTGCTCGTGTTCCTGGGGCCATTTCTCTTCCCAATCCGCGTCGGTTGGCGGGTGTTTGGCCACGAACTGCAGCAGGAGCGTCTGGCCCATGAAATCCTGAAGGGGACCGAACACGGCCCCCGGCGCCTTATCTTGTGCCATGGTATAGAGTTGCCGCGGATTCAGGGCCAGGCCCTTGAGGGAGGCATAGTCCATCTGGCTGAACCCGTCCAGGTCTTTCACTTCGGCCTGGAGGTCCGGGTATTTCTCGGGGATCTCGCCCAAAACGGTTACCTTGCCCTTGATCTCCTCGGCAAGTTGGCGGCATTTCTCGATATACTCTGTGGAACGGCGCGCCGCTTCGATGGTATCTTCGCGCACGGCATCCTTGACCGTTTCGAATGGCTGTGGCTCGGGCTGCGTCAGTTCCACTACCTTCGCCACGTAGAGGTTGGCCTGGCAGGCGATCACATCCGATACCACACCCTGGCCAAGTTCCGACACGGCGGCCCGGAAGCGAAACACGTCTTCTGAGGGGATGTTCTCGATCGTGCGGCTGTCGGGACCGAAGAGCCCCGAGGTTTGCACTTCGAGCCCGGCCTCCGTGGCGGCCGCGGCAAGATCGCCTGCCGCTTTTGCCGCTTCCATGATCCCCTTGGCCTTCTCGTCGAGCGCGGCGCGCTCCTCCGGGCTCAACTTCGGATTAAGCACGATGCGCCGCGCTTTCACATCCCGCTCGCCGGTAATTTCGCTCTGCCGCTCCTCCTCGACTTTGTAGATGAAGTACTGCCCGCCAGGGCCTTCGACGAGGCCGCTCACTTCGCCGGGCTTCAATGCGAACAGCGGTTCCTGGTGCGCCGGGGTCTGGGGCGTCTTAGTCATCCAGCCCATGTCGCCACCATCGGCGGCATCCACGCCGGATGAGTTTGCCTTCGCAAGCTCGGCAAAATCCTCGCCTGCGCGCGCCTTCTGGATGATTTCGTCGGCGAGAGCCGGTTTGGGCGGGCGCAACGACAGCGCCACGAAGTCCGCCGTGCGTTTGGCAGGAATGTCGTACGCGGACGGATCGGCGTCGTAGCGGGCCTTGATTTCCTCGTCGGTAGGCGTGATAGCGGGAGCGATCTGCACATACTTCAGGTCAAGTTTGGTATGGGCGTCCTCGAATTGCCGTTTGAGCTCCTTTTCGGGCACGCGCGCCGACGCCGTGGCTTCGGAAACAACCAGCTGGCGGCGAAGCTGGTTTGCCATGTCCTGGTAAACACCGTTCCAGGAATGTCCGGCGGTTTCGTTGGTGTACTGGACCCACGCGTTCCACCGCTCGGCGTCGAACTTGCCCTGGTCGTCCTTGAACTGCTCTTTCAACTGGTCGATAAGGAAATCCTTGCTGAAATTATAGTTCGACTGCCGGACTTCGGTTTCGAGGAGGCGCCGCGACACCATGGCTTCCATGACGCGTTGCGCGGTGCCGTCAGCAAGGAGGTCGTTGAACTCCACCTGCTGGCCGTATTGCCTTCGCTGCTGGATCTCGTCGTTAAGCGCTTGCCGGAATTCAGCCGCTGAGATCTCCACTCCCTCAACGACCGCCACAGGCGCCATCGCGTTTTCGTATTCGGTTTCTCTATTTCGCCTGCCGCGATACCCGCCCCAGACCACAAATGGGCCCACTGTCAGGACGATCGTGATCCACAGGATATGCTTCTTGTACTTGCGCATCAGCATGCTCATGATGCGGAAAGCCTCCAGAACGACACCCGCGCCTCGCGGATGTGCCTTCAATTGGGAATAAGTGACCTCGGTAAACCTGCGAAGGTTAGCATACGGCAGCGTTTATAAGCAAACGGACCGCGGGCTATGCCATGTGCCGGGGCCGCAGGCTCGCGGAACCGGTTGTTCTGCGGAACCCCGGGCAGAGGCGTTCCTTGCACCCGGTGCGGCATCCGCATATCATAAGGGGGTAGGGACACAAAGGGGGAGTCTTGATTATGGACATGACACGCGTCTGGCCCATCGTCTGTCAATACGGCATCGGCAGTATTCTGCTGGCCGTTGGAATCTGGTGCGGCATCAGGGGCGGTTATTTCGATCTCACGACCAGACGGGACCGCAACCTGCTCTGGATCCTTGTGGGCGGGTTTGTGTTCCTGCTCGTATTGGTGTCCATTTTCACCTTTTGGCTGCCCTATGTGCCCAAGGAGGCCGGGGCCTGATGGAAACGACTCAATTCATCGGCACGCGTCTCGACCTCTTGGTGGTGCTTGTTTACTTTGTGGGGATTGTTGCGTTCGGCATCTGCTTTGCGCGGTACACCCGCACCACCAAGGATTTCTTCTTTGGGGGCCAGCGGTTCTCATGGTGGCTGATCGCGTTTTCGTGTATCGCGACCACGGTAGGGAGCTACAGTTTCCAGAAGTACAGCGAGCAGGGGTTCACGTACGGGATCAGCAGCAGCCAGACATACCTCAACGACTGGTACTGGATGAGCATTCTGCTGCTTGTATGGCTGCCCATCATCTATTACCAGCGGGTCGTGTCCATTCCCGAGTACCTCGAGCGGCGGTTTGGGCCGCAGGCCCGGGCGTTCGCGACGGTGATCATCCTGCTGTATCTCATCGCTTACATTGGCATCAACGTTTTCACGGTCGGCGTGGTGCTCAAATCGCTTCTGGGATGGTCGGTCTTTTCCGGCGCCGTGATCACGACGGTTCTGGTGACCGTGTACGTGTATGTGGGGGGCCAGACCTCGGTGATCATGACCGACTTGGTGCAGGGGATCATCCTGCTTGTGGCTGGCCTGGGCGTGTTCCTCGCGGGCGTTCTTCATCTCGGCGGGTTTGTGGATTTCTGGGCGCTGCTGCCGCAAGGGCACCGGTTCGCTTTCTCCGAATTCAACGCGCCGGACAAGTTCAGCTTTATCGGGGTGTTCGTGCAGGACGGCATCTGCAACAGCGGCGCTTTCATCCTGATGAATCAGGGCATCGTCATGCGGTTTCTTGCGATAAAGAGCGTACACGATGCGCGCAAGATGGCCGTATGCTGGATACTGGTTCTTGCGCCGCTGGCCGCAATCGCCACCAGCGGGGCCGGCTGGGTAGGCCGCGCCCTTGTCGCCAACGGGGAACTCGAGATGGGGGCGAGCGACGCGTTCGTCTACACCGCATGGTTCTTGTGCGCGCCGGGCGTGTTCGGTTTTGTGCTTGCGGCCTTGACGGCGGCTTTGATGAGTACCGCGGATACGCTGATCAACGCGGTGAGCGCGGTATTCGTGAACGACATCTGGCGGCGCTACGTCCGGCCCGAGGCCAGCGACGCCCATCACCTGAAAGTGGCCCGTCTCGTGAGTTTAGCGGCGGGCGCGCTGGGTCTTGCGCTGGTACCCGTCTATTACTACCAATACGACAGCATCTATTACGCGCATGCCGTGGTGACGGGGTCGATTCCGGTGCCGATGGTCGTAGCGATTCTTTTCGGGATCCTCTGGAAACGGTATACCCCGGCTGCGGCAGTAGCCACATTGGCGGGGGGGCTTGTGCTGGTGGGCATCTCGTTCTTCCCGCCGTTAGATGCGTGGCTCATCGGTCCGTTTGCGTTCGGAATGGGCAGCGGCAGTTACGGGTTCATGCGCGCCCTGTACGGCATGACGGTGTGCGGCGTTCTCGGCGTGGTTGTGAGCCTCTTCACGAAGCCCAAACCGCTCAGTGAGCTTACGGGCTTGGTCACAGGCACCGAGCGTGAAGCCATTCGCGCATACAAGGGTGGCGAGCCCAATCTCGTACAGGGGGAAAAGGCCCGCGTGCGCGTCGAGTCCGACGCAACGCTTCCCAGCGCCGAAACGGTCCTGGTGCCCGCGCAGGCGCTCGAACGCATGGCGGCCCGCACGGGCGACATCCTGTACGTATCCGATCCGCGCTGGTGGTTTGGCGGGTTGCGGTCGGTACATGTGCGGGCAGGCGGACAGGCCGACGGCGACGCGCTGCGAATCCATCCCGATGCCCTGGAAGACGGCCACCTCTACGACGGGCAAATGGCCGTGATCGAGAAAATCCTGTAAGCGGGTGGTTGATAGCCTGTCCGGCACTGAAGGCGGAGAATGCGGAAATCCCGGTAGGCGGTACGCGCGCGGCGCAGGTCCCGGCCGCAACCAGGCCCGTTGTCTCGCACGGTCCGGGTCAAGTGAGGGTTTTGCGGAACCGGGAGGCTGCAACGAAAAGAACAACCACGCCGATGACAATCATGTAGGCCCCTTGGCGCCAGAGGTCGGAGACACCCGCCGCGCGCAGGATCACCCCTCTGAGAATCCGGATCCAGTACGTCGCGGGAATTACGTGAGCCAAGGCGTATAGGGGCGGCGGCATGGATTCGATGGGGAACATGAATCCCGACATCAGAATCGAGGGCAACATGAACACGAGGGCCAGTTGTACGGCCTGCATGTGGTTCTGGGCGATGGCGGAAATGAGCAATCCCATGCCCAGTGTGGTGACCACGAAAATCATGCCGAACAGGCCCAGCAGGAAGACGTTTCCGGCAATGGGAACGCGGAATAGAAACCACATCAAGGCGAGAGCGAACACCATCTCGATGAAACCCACCACGGCATAGGGGAGGAGTTTGCCCAACATCAGGCCCATGCGCGATACCGGCGTCACCATCAGCTGTTCGAGGGTGCCGGTTTCTTTTTCGCGCACCACGGCGAACGCGGTCAGGAGCATGGTTACCGATTGCATGATAATGCCCACAAGACCGGGGACCATGAAGTAGGGCGTCTTCATGTCGGGGTTGAACAACACGCGGGGCCGGGCATCGATGGGGAACCGGCCGGGCAATCCCACGCTGTCGGAAATGATCTGGATCGACTTTCGGAGGGCGATGGCATTGACGACCTGGAGGGCCTGCATGGCCACGGTGGAATCGCTGCCGTCGAGCAGTATCTGGATCTCGGCGCTTTCGCCCCGCAACAGGCGCTCGGTGTAGTCCGGCGGAATCTTGATGCCCACCTTTGCGTCGCCTCGTACGATGGCGTCCTCGAGGGCGGCGTCGGTGAACACGATGTCCTGGAACGCGAAATAGCCGGAATTCGCGAACATTTCGAGGAGGTCGCGGCTCTGGGGGCGTCCATCGAGGTTGTAGACGACGGTGGCGATGTTGCGCACTTCGAGATCGATGGCATAGCCGAAGATGGACAGGTCCATGACGGGCAGGAGCAACATGAGAAAGAGCGTGCGGAAATCGCGCAGGATGTGAAAGGTTTCCTTGTAGATGATGGATGTGATGCCCCTGAACATCTCAGGCGCTCTTCCTGCGCTGGGTCAGGGTGACGAACACGTCCTCGAGCGTGGGCGGAATCGTGACGACCTGCGGCTGCGTGAATCCGGAGTCTTCGAGGTCGGCGGCGATGCGCTGGTCGTGTCCGCGCTCGGCCAACACGTGCAAGGAGTCGGCGAAAATCGTGACATCGCGCACGTAAGGCTTGGTGCTGAGGATGCGCATAGCGGAGGGGAGCCGCTGGCACCGTACCTCAAGGCGGACGGTGCCTTCGGGAGAGATTTCCTCGAGTTGTTTGAGCTCGCCGGGGGTGCCGCAGACGATGAGCTTCGAGAAATAGATGTAGCCGACGTGGCTGCACCGTTCCGCCTCGTCCATGTAGTGCGTCGTGACGAAGAAGGTGACGCCTTGGCCGGAGAGTTCGAACAAGAGGTTCCACAACTCGCGCCGCGCGACCGGATCGATTCCGGCAGTGGGCTCGTCGAGAAACAGGAGGCGGGGCTGGTGGACCAGTGCGCAGGCGAGCGCGAGGCGCTGTTTCCAGCCGCCGGAGAGGTTTCCCGCCAGGCGTTTGCGGTAGTCCTGAATGCCGGCGGTTCTGATGACGTCTTCAATGCGGGGCCGTCGGTCACGGCGGGGAATGCCATAAATGCGCGCGTAGAACGTGAGGTTCTCGATAACAGTCAAGTCGGGATAGAGACTGAATTGCTGCGACATGTACCCGATGTTGTGCTTGACCTTCTCGCTCTGGCGGACCACATCGCATCCGAGTACCCGGGCGCTTCCTTCCGAGGGCAGCAGAAGTCCGCAGAGCATGCGGATAACAGTCGATTTACCGGAACCGTTCGGCCCGAGAAAGCCGAAGATATCGCCTTCCTCAATCTCGAGGCTGACCCCGTCTACGGCGGTGAAGTGGCCGAAGCGGCGGGTGAGGTTCTCGGTCGTGATAACAGTTTTCATGAGGCCTCCGCCTGCTCGAGCGGTATCTGGGCCGTGAGGGTCATCCCTGCTTTCAATGCGCCGTTGTACGAGGAGACGCGCAGCTTGATACCGAACATCTGGCGGGCGCGGGCTTCTTCGGTCTGAAGGTTGCGCGGGGTAAACTCGCCCTGGTTTGCGATGAAAACGATCTCGCCCTCGTAGGTGTTTTCGTCGCCGTCGGGCGATAAGGGTATGCGCTGGCCAAGACGAACCTTGGCGAGCACCGCGGCGCTCACGTAGACGACGAGTTCGAGATTGTCGGGGTCTACCAGGCGCACGATGGCTCCCGGCTGGACCAGGTCGCCGGGCTCGACATCGATGCTTTCGATGATCCCGTCCATAGGGGCGTGGACGGCCATTTCCCGCAGGCGGCTCGCGGCCATATCGAGTTCAGCCTGGGCGGCATCCCGCGCCGCGCGGGCCGCGGCAATATCTTCTTCGCGCGCGCCGTTGCGCAGTTCGTCGAGCATGGCTTCCGCCTGGTCGAGGGCTGCGTTGGCCATGCGGACTTCTTCGTCGCGCGTTCCTTCGACGACGAGGTCGAGTTTTTCCAGTGCGGCGGTATACTGGGCCTCGGCTGCGCTGAGGGCGTTTTCTGCCTGGTCATGGGCCATCTCAGAGGCCGCGCCGGTTTCGAAGAGTTTCTTGGCGCGCTCGTAGGCCTGCTTGGCGTCGTCGCGTTGCGCCCTTGCGGCTTCGGCTGCGGCGCGGGCCGCGTCGATCTCTTGCGAGCGCGCGCCCTTGAGCGCCATGGCGTATTGCTGGCGGGCCTGTTCGGTGGCAGCTTCTGCGCGGCGGACTTCTTCCGCGCGTGCGCCAGCCTCGAGTTTTGCGAGCAGCGCCTCCGCTTTGCGGAGTTGGGCTTCGGCGGCGTGGACCATGGGCGCTACGTCCTTGTCGTCCAGTTCGACCAGGAGGTCGCCTGCGGCTACGCGATCGCCTTCTTTCACATGGACCTTGGCAATGCGGCCTCCCACGAGGGAACCGGCATTGACGTCGATGCCTTCGAGCACCCCCGCCACGTGGAGCGTGTGATGGTTGCCATTGAAACAGCCTGACGCAACGACGATGAGGATTAATGATAAGCGTTTCATCAAGCGGCGCCCCGTTTTTGTATGCCGTGAAAGAATATGTGGATTATGGTGTCTACAACGGCTTCCGGCGACATTGGCGTCACACGGCTGGCGCCGAAGATTTCCTGGGTCAACACGAAGATGAAGAACATGCCGAACAGGCAGCGGGTGGCAATGGAGGGGTCAAGACCGTGAAACGTCCCCCGGTCCATCTGGGTTTTGAGAAACTTGGCCACGCGTGCGTTGGCGTTCGGAAGTGCTTCATTCTGATAGAGTTGCTTCAGTTCTGGAAGGTGCTTCAGCTCGGCGAGAATAAGCTGAATGGTGTTTGTTGCCTCTGGGGTAATCAAGGCAGTCATAAAAGCCTTGCCCAAAATACGGGCATGGCGCTCGATATCGTCGGGTATGGCGGCGTCCACGGGGGGCAAGAAGGCGAGAAATCGCTCCATTTGTTCGCGAACAACGGCCAGCAACAGGTCCTTCTTGCTGCTGAAGTACAGGTAGATCGTGCCTTTGGTGATCCCGGCGGCGTTGGCGATTTCGTCCATGGTGGCGCGGACGTAGCCCTTGCGCGCGAAGACAGTAAGCGCGGCACTGGTAATCTGGGCAGGGCGCTCTTCGGGGCATCGCCTCCATTTGGGCTCGGTCATGGCGCGGTCCTCTTATTAACTAAACAGTCAGTTACTTATTATACATTCGGGGCGGAGGTTTGTCACCTCATTTTTGACTTTCCGAAATCCCAGGTTCCGAAGCGACCCCATTTGCAGGGCGAGGCCACCGCGCCCGCGGTTAATTGTGGTGCGGACAGGCGTTGTGGTGGAGGCGTCCCTGCCTGTCTTGTTCTCGTGATTCGCCAACCGTGGGCAAGATGCTCGTGCCGCTCGCTAAGGCTTTGTCTGCTCGGCAGTTAGCGCCACGGGGCCGGTCTCGTTGCCGACACGGACTTCGATGGGCTGGCTGACAGCCCACGTGTCTCTGATGGGGGCCCCCACCACATAGTATCCCGGTGCCAGGCAGCGCAGTCGGAACGACCCATCGGCGTCGGTCTCGGTATTCTGCGCCAGGGCACGTGCCAGTCCGGACAGGTCGCACGCAGAGGTCATGTCTGTCCACGGCACGCCCTGGGCTTCGGCTCGTTGCCATAGTTCCATGGGCAACACGCGAATCCTGGCCCCCGAAACGGGATTGCCTGCATCGGTAACGGACCCGTCTGCTGCGTCAATACTGGCTGCTGTCCTTATGTCGCGCGGGCGCCCGGAAAGGTGAGGATCGACGCGGAATCCTTCCTCACGCTCCCCAGACATGAGGATGGTATACTGCGGCTTTGCGCTCACGAATGCAGGCACGGGGGACACGTTCTGCGCGGGGTTCCCACTTGGGCATATGGAGGTCAATTATGAGGCTATGCATAACCACCCTGTCTGTGCTGGCGGCGGTCGCCGTCCCGGCATTTTTGGCCGAGGCCGCCGAGATCGTCCGTCTGACGGAGGATACGTACGCGGAATATGCTCCTGCGGGCAAAGAAAGCGAGGCGATTTGCGGCGATTTCGTGCTGCGGAACGAGAGAATCGTCGCGGTGATTGCCGATCCGAGTCTCTACCGGCAGGCCAATCTCATGACACTTGGCGTAGGCGGCGGCGTGCTTGACCTGACCACGCGGCAGGACCCGAACGACCAGCTTCAGGCGTATGTGCCGTGGAAACCCTTTTCGCTGGTGTTCCCCGAGGAGATCACGGTTGACGGCGTCCAGACGCCCTTCGAAACCGCTGCCCTCCGCCCGCTTCAAGGCGCAACCATCACCATCAGCTTCATGGTGCTCGAAGACCCCGGCCAGTTTCTGGATCCCGAAGGCAGGCCGCTGACGTTTGTCCGATACATCCTGGAAGAGGGCGCGCCGTATCTCACCATCGAGACCACTGTGGTCAATCCGAATCGCGAGCCAGTCTCGTGCAAGCTCATGGACTACGTGCGCCTCGATCAATCCTCCGACGAGCGCGCGATACAAAAGACCCCCGAGGGCCCGAACCGGATCTACTGGGGGTACTATGAATGGTTCGATCAGGCCTATGTGGCCGTATCGCAGGATCGGGTCTTCTACCACGCCATCGGGGAGGGCTACGACGGTCCGGATGCGCCGTCAGTGCTGGCGTACCTCGAACAGGGCGAAGACGATGTGTTCGACCTGGCGCCGGGCCAGACCGTCCAGTTTGCGCGGCGCATTGTGCCCGGCCGGTCGCTGCTCGAGGCGATGGGGACGGTCCGGGCGTTGCAGGGCGTTGAGCAGCACCCCGCGACGCTGGTTGTGCGCGGCGCGAACGGCGCGCCGGTCTCGGGCGCGCGGGTCGAAGCCGTCTCCGCGCCCGAGTTCGGATGGGGCCGTACCGGCGCCGATGGCGCCATCACCGTGGCGCTGCCTCTTGGCGCGCATGAATTCAGGGTGAGCTGCCTGGGCTACGGTTCCGCGGACGTAGAAGTGAGCGTTCCCGGTGCAGCCCCCATCGCCGTCGAGTTGCCCGCGCCCGGATACGTCGATGCGGCCATCAGCGGCGTCACTGGCGGGCCTATCCCGTGCAAGGTCCAGTTCATCGGCAAGAACGGAACCGCCGACCCGTTCTTGGGGCCCGAATGTGGCGTGCACGGCATCCACAACGTTTACTACACGCCGGACGGCCGGTTCACGCAACCCCTCGAGCCCGGCGATTACGACGTGATCGTGAGCCGCGGCCCCGAATACGACGCGGTGTTCACGGACATCACCATCGAACAGGGCAAAGCAACGCCGTTGGCCGCCACGCTGGTCCGCACGGTCGACACCACGGGCTGGATCAGCGGCGACCTCCACAGTCACACCACCGAATCGGGCGATAATCTGTCTTGTGTGGAAGGGCGGGTGTTGAACCTGGTCTGCGAGAACATCGAATTCGCTCCAGCGACCGACCACAACCGCCTGTACAGTTATGCGCCGGTTCTGCAACGCCTCGGCCTCACCGCTCGCATGGCTACCTCGGTCGGCGTTGAGCTTACCAGCGTGGATGGTGACACCAGCCATCACAACGCGTTCCCGCTCCAGCCCGTCTACCACACTCAGGACAACCATGCGCCGCAGCCGTCGCTGGATCCCGAGGTCCAGATCGCCCGCCTCGCGATGTGGGACGACGCCAGCGAGAAACTGGTGCAACTCAATCATCCCGACATGAACCGGGTCTATTTCGACCGCAACGGCGACGGCGAGGAAGACGGCGGCCTCTCGCGCATGCATCAGCACGTCGACGTTATTGAAATACGGCCGCCCGGCGCCGTTTATTGGGCCCCCCTGACCGATATGATGCCGCCTGGCAGCGAGGGTAAGTACAATCCCGCCAGTAACCGCATCGCCGCGTGGTTGCGCTTGTGGAGTCTCGGAAAGAGCCGTCCGGGTGTGGTCAACACCGATGCCCATTCGAACTTCCACGGTTCGGGCAAGGTGCGCAACTATATCGAGAGCCCGACGGACGACCCTGCCGCTATTAACGAGATCGACGTTGTGCAGGCTCTCGAGGCCGGCCGCTCGACGATGACCAACGGGCCGTTCCTCGAACTCAACGTGAGCCCCGCTGGGAACGCCGGGGTTTCCGGCACGGTCGGCGATACGGTAGCCGCGCCGTCGGGCGAGGTGGACGTGCACGTGCGGGTACAGTGCGCGAACTGGCTCGGCGTGGATCGCGTCGACGTGCTGATCAACGGCGAGCGCAGCGACGACCTCGTTTTCACGCGCGAGACGCATGCCGCACTGTTCCGCGAAGGAACTGTGCGGTTCGAGCACAGCGTGCGCGTGAAGGTTGACGGCGACGCATACATTGTGGCAGCTGCCATCGGCCGCGGCGCAACGCTGTCGCCTGTGATGGGCCGTGACGCGAACGA
>DAOLNV010000033.1:38906-54395 GCA_035416745.1 Candidatus Hydrogenedentota bacterium
CTGCCATCGGCCGCGGCGCAACGCTGTCGCCTGTGATGGGCCGTGACGCGAACGAAAATCCCGTTGCGTTGACGAATCCCGTGTTCGTCAAGGTGAACTGAGTCAAGGTTGAAGAGGCAGATAATCTTGCAGCGGGATGGTCTCTTCGCTCTGCTGTGGGGTGGTCCTTCGCTGTGGCATAGTCTTTTGACCATGCCGCTGTTGCGACCGTGACGCCCCGAGTTGAGAAATGTCGGCACGTTGCCCGCATTCTCGAAAGTGGCGTGAGCATCGTGGTGGTGGTTTTTTCGCCTGCGGTGAAAAGCAGCCTCTGCCGCCCCTTTCGGGGCTGGATGGGGGGGCGAACGATATCCCAGGGCTGCGCCACGCGTAGGGCGTGGCTTGCCCTGGGCTACGACCTGCCGCCCCTTTCGGGGCTGGATGGCTAGGCGAACGATGTCCCGGGGCGGGAGTCACAGGGGCAGGAGAGGTGAAGGCCCGATGCATAAACAAGACCTTGTGGTAAGGGGTTCTCGCCTGCTCGTGTGGGACCGGCGCCCCCGCCGGTCGGGAACTCGTGGTCGATGTGGACGCGGCAGATATCCCGGCCCGCTCTCGCGACATTCCCGCCTGGGGCACACCAGTCTGATACAGCGCCATTCGTCTCTTTGCCGCTATTGGTTTTCTTGCATGCCAGCCTTGCCGTTGTCCCCAAACCACGACGTGTGGGTGAAAACGCAGGGCCGGTTTTCTAACCGGCCATTCGTCACGGCGGACCGACCGGTCCGCCCTCCGTCATGTTGCCCCAAGCTCGCGACCAATGCGCGAACCCGTTTCTCCGCGCCGAAGAGGATAGAGGGATAGCGGATTGCATCCGCTCATGATTTATGGGCCGGTTGGAAAACCAGCCCTCCGTTGCCCCCCGCTGTGGGACGGTCTATAGAGGGGCGGGAAGGAAGACCCGCTCCATTACGGCGCCCTTGCGGGGGGTCTCACCGTGTCGTTCAGGTCTTCTTGGCCGTTTTGGACCTTTCTCTTGGCGTTACCGGGTCACGGGCCACGATGCGCGGTCGGGGCTTTCGTAGAGTCCGATCTTTTCGATGGGGATTGGCTCGAACCCCAGGGCGAATGCGGGCGAATCCTCTTTCAAGCGGAAATCCTTGTTGTCGGCATCCATGAAATGAGGATCTTCCTGAATCAGGTTGTTTTCGAGGGTGACGTATTTCTCCGCGTCGTCTTGCATGCCGTCCCACTCGCCGCCCCAGCAGATATTTCGGGCGATGACGTTGCCTTCGGGTGCTTTCGGCTCCTTGTCGAGAATGGTTACGAGCGCGGGGTACCGCTCGCTGTAGGGCGGCTTGTTGTAGGCGATCCCGCACAGGGTGCCTTTTTCGGCGGCTTCCTGAATCCATCCGTCGGCATGGCCGTGGGCCCAGCCGAGGGCGCGCGCGTCGAGGTGCATGGCGGGGTTGCAGTTCACGAAAATGTTGTTTGCGACGGTGCAGTCGCGTCCCCCGCCGATGAACGCCGCACGGGTGACGTTATAGAACACGTTGCCAATCATGTCGGCCGAAGCGAACATATCGTCGAGGTAGATGCCCACGCAGCCGCGGTTCTCGAACCCGGTGATGTCGTGCAGGTAATTGTAGCGAAGCAGATTGCCCCGCATGGTCCAGTCGCGGCCGGTATAAATGGCGCCGGCGTCGTTGGTCTCGAAACACACATTGTAGAGCTCGTTGAACTCGATGAGGTGGTCGTTGCCGCCGAACCCCATTCCCATATGCGGGGCGTCGTGGATGAGGTTATGCGACGCGCGGTTGCCCACACCGCTGAGCTGAATGCCCGAGTGGTAGACGCGGTACCACCTCGCGTAGTGGTGGATGTGGTTGTTGTCGGCGAAGTGGCTGGCAGGCGCGAGGGTAGTGCGGTCGCCGCCGTTGATGGAGATGCCGCCGCCCGCCATCTGGTAGATATCGCATCCGACAACTCCGTGGTTGGTGCCGCCCCCGATGCTTACCGCGCCGGCGCCGCCATTGCGGAACACGCATGCCGCGACGCGGTTGACCACGCCCTCGCGTATGACACACGCCGTGGAGCGGCACGCCTCGAACGTGAACCCGCGGAACGTCACGAACGACGCGCCGTTCATTGAGACAATCGTGGGGATGACCGACACGAGGGCCGCTGCGCTGTCGATGGGCGCGGGCGGCCAGAAATAGAGCGTGCCGGTTTCGCGGTTGAGGTGCCACTCGCCGGGGGCATCGATCTCGGTGAGCATGTTGAACGCGTAGTACCATTGGCCTTTGCGGTAGCCGTAGCCATGAGGCGGCTCGGCCAGTTCGATGATGTGGTTCTGGATGTCGATGTTGTTGATCGGTTTGCGTTCGTCGGACCAGTCCCAGAACCAGTACCCGTGGAGCCAGGGGTCTTCTTCGTTGAGCCACCGCGCGGGCCGGTCGCCTTCGTACACAAACTTGCCGGTCATGCTGCCCTTGTTGCCGTGGATCTGGTGGCCGTCGTCGACCACGATGTCCTGAATGCGGACGAATCCCTCGTTGGGCCAGCGCGAGACGGTCATGGGCTTGTCGGCGAAGAAGAGTTCGATGCCGCCGCCGTTGGGCGCGCCGAAATCCGTGATGCCCAGGGCTTTCAGATCGGCCTGGAGCACGTGGCCCCGGGCGGATTCATCGAGCCGGTCGAGGACGGCCTGGTCCGTCACGGGTTGAAAGTTGTTGACGACCTTGCCGCCCAGCAGCCGGACTTCGGCGCCGTCGGCAGCGCGATACACGATACGGTTTGCCGCCGTGCCGGAATCTTCCGCGGTCAACTCGAAGGGGGCATCCAGGACATAGATGCCGCCGGCTACGATTACCTCGATTCCTCCCACGAGCAGTCCGTCCGCGGCCTTGATGGCGCGGACGGCCTCGCGGGCCCTCTGGAGCGTCGCGAAGGGGCCGTCCGTACCGTCAGCATTGGGCGTTTCGAGCTTGCCCGACCACGCATCGTTTCCGTTCGTTGCCACGTACAGCGTCTGTGCGCCGAACGCGGACCCCGCTACGACCACCGCCGCCGCCAGCATTCCCAGCATCCTTCGCATTCCGGTTCTCCTTGCATTTTGGACCAGCGCCCCTTGGTGGGAAGCATTATGACGGGGAGCCGCCCCCCGCGCCAAATCGATATTGTGGCAGGTCTGGTGTATTTCCTGGGAGCGCGCTTGCTTTGAGCGCATCGCGCATGAATACTGTGCCGATCCGCCCGCTTCAGTTCTTCAGATACAGTTGGGGGAGATGGTCGGGGGTTGCGCGGACGCGGAAAGAGGAGTGCATGTCGGTTCTGGTCAATAAGGGCGTTGCCCGCACGCTGTTCACGATGGCGTTTCCGATGCTGGCCGGCACGTTCGCCATGAACGCGTACAATCTGACGGACACCTGGTTCGTGTCGCGTCTCGGCACGCTCCCGCTGGCCGCGATGGGATTCACGTTTCCGGTCGTGATGCTGTTGACTTGCGTTGCCCGCGGCATTGGTTCCGGGGTAACGACGCTGGCGTCTCACGCCATTGGCAGTCATGATCACGAGCGCGCCGCCCGGCTGGTCACCCACGGCATGACGCTGACGCTGGGGGTTACCGCAATCATGTCCGTCGGCGGTTACTTGTGCATCAGGCCGATCTTCACGCGTCTTGGCACCGACGAATCGACGCTGCCGCTGGTCGGCGCATACATGCGCACGTGGTTTCTGGGCGCTCTTTTCATGACGCTGCCCATGGTGGGCGGCGGCGTGCTGATCTCGGCCGGCGACTCGAAGGCTGCCAGTTGGCTCATGATCCTGGGAACGGTCCTCAACACCATTCTGGACCCGATCATGATTTTTGGTTTTCTGGGGTTTCCGGCAATGGGGATCCGGGGCGCGGCGCTGGCGACGGTCATCTCGCAGGCGTTCTCGGCGGTCTGGCTGGTGCACCTGCTGTACCGCAAACATCGTTTGCTGGCGTGGCGTGCCTGGAACCTGTCGCAGTATGTTCTCTCGTTGCGGCAGATAACGAGTTTCGCCGTGCCGAGCATCCTGAGCATGATTCTGATGCCGGTGTCCGCAAGCGTCATCACCCGCCTTTTGAGTCATTTCGGCAACGAGGCCGTAGCCGCGAGCGGCGCGGCGGGCCGCGTCGAGATGTTCGCGTTCATGATCCCCATGGCGCTGGGAATCTCGCTCACGCCGTTTGTGAGCCAGAACCTGGGCGCTGGACGTCTGGACCGCGTACGGCAAGCTCAGAAACTCGCCACGGGATTTGCTCTTGGGTACGGCGGGCTGTCGACCGCGATATTCTTCGTGAGCGCTCCGTGGCTCGCGGCGGTATTCACGAAAGACCCCGATGTTGCGAGCACGTTTGTGTCCTATATTCGCATTATCGCGTTCGGTTACGGGATGATGGAGGTCCACCGGTATTGCGGATTCTTCCTGACCGGTTTGCACAAACCTCTGTCCGCGACGGCGCTGAATGCCGTGCGGGTCCTGGTGCTGCTTATCCCGCTTTCGTACCTCGGTGCGCGTCTCATGGGGCTGGAAGGCGTGTTCTGGGGACGGCTGGCGACGGACCTTGCGGTCGGCAGCATCGGACTGGTCTGGGTCGCGAGCGTGTTTCGGTCCTACAAACGACCTTGACGGCCGCTTGCGCTGAGAGCGGCCCAAAGGACCGACAGGGTGAATCATGATTGGGCCGCGCTTCGACGAATGCACGCGTTAACGGAGGACATAAGGGGGCGTTGCGCGGAGAACCAGGAATGCAGGCAAGGATGCCCGCGCCACAACCCACCGCCTTTTTGGTCCCGTGAGTCCCTTTGGGTGATTCCCGGTCTCAGCGGCCCCATCCAGGATGCTACAATAAACGTCTCAAAGCCTCACAGGGCGATAGGAAAGGGCCGTCATGAGCTGGCATGCGTGCATTCTTGTGGGTCTGGCGTGTTTTGGCGGCAGCGAGACGGCGGCCGGCCGCGATTTCGCCGAGCCGGGCCTCCGGGAATCCTGGCTGCGGCACCCGGTGCTGGGCGACCCGTCGTTCGACGCGTTCGAGCGGTTGCCGGGCAACCCCATCCACCGGGGTTCGCCGCCTTATGTCTGGCCCGTGAACGGATTTCTGTTCGAGGACCCGGTCAGCGGCAAGCGGTACGTCTACGTTGGTCATTATCTCGAAGGGTACGCGCATAGCGCGGATACTCCTTCCCGGTGCACGGTGTTTCGGTCGACGGATGCCGGCGCAACCTGGACAGAGACCGGGCCCATTTTCACCGGCGAGCCGTACACGTTTGAGGGCGAGGTCACGCCGTTTTCCGGTGCGCCCGACGTATCGGTAGCCTACAAAGACGGGCGCTATCACATGGCCTTCGACTGGGGGACTGCCAATCTCACGTGGCAAATTGCCGCGGACCCCCCGCTAGACGCGAACGGCGGGGCGGCATACGCATGGGCGGACCGCCCGGAAGGGCCGTTTCACCCGGCGCCCAAGCCCATTGCGGGCACGCGAGAGCAAACGCTGCTTGCTGGCAAGTACCGGCGCATGTATGCCTCGTCGATCATCCCACGGGAAAAGGACTGGCTCGTGCTCACCCTGACCGATTCCGGGCCGTATTTCGGCTGGGCGCTGGTGGGCAGGAGGTCCGAGCGCCCGGAAGGACCCTACGCCGAGGAGAAGCTCCTGCTACATCCGGAACAGGCGGGCTATCATCCGCCCCTCATGGAGTTTTTCCCGGCATTCGTACACGAAGGGTACATTTACGCGCCCGCCACGTCTGTCGCGCGCACCCGCAACTTCCAATGCATCTGGAGGGTCCCTATCGAGGAGGCTATGAACCCGAAGGCCTGGACTCTGTGGCAGCACGGCTCGCTCTGGCACGCCGAACCGGTCGAACACGAACATTACGGCATCTGGGGGCAGACGCTGACCGGGTACATTGACAAGAACGGGGCGTTCAACGTCATGTTTCCCGCGCGGGACAGCGCGGGGCGCGGCACGATCAACCTCGCGGCCCGGCCCTGGGCCAAGCCGTACCGCGAGCGCGGGTTTCACTTCAGCGGTCATGAAGGTCCCTGCGTCACGTTAGTCCGGGAGGCCGGCACGCTCGAGCGCCTCGACATGCGGGCCACGATCAACGGCTCGGTCGCCGTTATCTGGGGCCATACGGCTCCTCTCGGACCGGATCATCCTGCTTCGGGCGCCGTGCCGCATCCCCTGACCCTGTCGCGCCACGACGGCCTTGAGCTGCGCAGCGGCGGATGGGCCCTGTTCTCGTGCGGCGACACGGGCGAGCGGCAGATTGCTGCCGAGGGGGCGTTGAACTCACCTCCAGCCGCATGCTCGGTGGCGTGGACATCGCCCGGCAACCTCGAGGTCTCGATAAACGGCGAACCGGTGTGGAGAGGGCCGTTTACCCGGAAGCGGGGCGCTCTGGGTCTGTTGGCAGGCACGTTCAGCCATGTAGATGTCACCCAGTTCAAGGTGACGGGCGATTTCAGCGCCGCGAAGGTCCGGTATCTCTTCACTGAGGGGTTAGCCGGAGCCGCCCAGCATCGCGACTACTGGGAGGAAACGCGTGAATCCGGGTTCCTCTATGGTTTGGGAGCGGTATCGCGCCACGACGGCGTCGCCGCGAAATGGAACGTCGCGTGTTCGGGTTTTGCGCTATGGAGTCCCACGGGGCCGGCGTATGGCACGGCCGAGGTGTGGGTAGACGACACGCGCCTGGGCGAAGTGGATTTCGCGACACCTGAGCCGCGGGCGTCGCGGGTGGTCTTTCGCGCCCAAAACCTCGCGGCCGGGTATCACGCGGTCTGGTTGAAGAACATCTCGGGCCGCATTCCCGTCGACGTGCTGGAAACCGAACCGTAGGATTTCGTGCCGCATCCCCAGCCCGCGGGGCGGTCCGCGCTGGGAGCAGCGCAAGCGCGTCACGGGGCTTTTTCAGTGTGGCACGAGCATCTTGCTCAAGGTTTATGGCATGCTTGTGCGGGCATATTTGAGACCTTTGTACGGAAAAGCGGGTTGGCCGGGAGTACGCAACAACGGGAGCAGGCTTGTTCGTTCTCCGGGGGCTGCGCTCCGCGTTCCGCGTGGCTGTCCGTGGGCTGTCTCAAGACTCAGGTGGAAGGAGCGATCCGTGCGAGTTTCTTTGGTGTTTTTATGTATGGCGGCGCCGGCATTGTCCGCGGCGGGGCAGACGGTGTTCGTCGAGGCGGAGAGTTTCGCGGAATTGGGGGGCTGGGTGGTCGATCAGCAGGCCATGGACCAGATGGGGTCGCCCTATGTACTGGCGCACGGGATGGGTGCGCCGGTCGAGGACAGCGCAACGACAGTTACTTTCCCGGAACCGGGCTTGTACCGCGTGTGGGTGCGGACGCGGGACTGGGTGGCGCCGTTCGGGGCATCGGGGTCGCCCGGCCGGTTTCAGGTATTGGCCAATGGCACGCCGTTGGAGACCTTGTTCGGCACGGAGGGCGCGGCATGGCATTGGCAGGACGGAGGAAGCGTCGAGATTGGGGACACCAGCGTGCGGCTGGCCCTTCACGACCTCACCGGTTTCGAGGGCCGCTGCGACGCGCTCCTGTTCACCAAGGACATGGGCCTGTCTCCGCCCGACGACGGCGACGCTCTGTTGACGTTCCGCCGTGAGCTGCTGGGATTGACCGGCGCCCCGGAGGATGCGGGGTCCTTCGATTTTGTCGTGGTTGGAGGAGGCATTGCGGGGACGTGCGCCGCGGTTTCGGCGGCGCGGCTGGGGCTGGAAGTGGCGCTGGTGCAGGACCGGCCGGTGCTGGGCGGCAACAACAGTTCCGAGGTTCGGGTGCATCTGCAGGGCAAGACGAATCTGCCTCCGTACCCGGCGCTGGGCAATCTGGTGCGGGAACTGGATTCGGGGATGCAGGGCAACGCGCAGCCTCCCGAGAACTACAACGACGCCAAGAAACTCGCGGTTGCGGGCGCGGAAGAGAATCTCGCGCTGTTTCTCAACATGCACGCGTACAAGACGGAGATGGACGGCGGCCGCATCGCCGCCGTGCTCGCAACAGATACGCGCACAGGGAAGGACTGGCGGTTTCCTGCGCGGTGGTTCGCCGATTGCACGGGGGACGGCACGGTGGGTTTTCTCGCGGGTGCGGATTACCGCATGGGCCGCGAGAGCCGCGCTGAAACCGGGGAGGAGCTTGCCCCGGAAGAGCCCGACACTATGACGATGGGGTCTTCGGTGCAGTGGTATTCGGTTGAATCGGAGGGGCCGTCGCCGTTCCCAGATTGCCCGTGGGCGGAACCGTTCACCGAGGAAACGGCGCAGAAAGTCATGGTGGGCAAGTGGGACTGGGAAACGGGGATGAACCGGAACCAGGTGACCGAGATCGAGTACATCCGCGACCATGCCCTGCGGGTGATCTACGGGAATTGGGCGTTTCTCAAGAACCAGAGCGCGGACAAGGCGGATTACGCCAGCCGCAAGCTCGGATGGGTGGCATATGTGGCGGGAAAACGCGAGTCGCGGCGCCTGTTGGGCGACGTCGTCCTTCAACAACAGGACATTGATTTCCGGCGCGAGTTTGAAGATGCCAGCGTGACGACTACGTGGACCATCGACCTGCATTATCCCGAGCCGACGAACAGCGAGCAGTTTCCGGGGCGCGAGTTTCGCTCGATCGCGAAACAAAAGGAGATCGTGCCTTATCCGATCCCGTACCGGTGCCTGTATTCGCGCAACATCGAGAACCTGTTCATGGCGGGCCGCGACATTTCCGTGACTCACGTGGCATTGGGCACGGTCCGAGTGATGCGCACGGGCGGCATGATGGGCGAAGTGGTCGGCATGGCGGCGTCGCTGTGCAAGAAGCATGACACCGCACCCCGGGGCGTCTATTCGTACCATCTTGAGGAACTGCAGGCGCTCATGCAGGCGGGGATCGGTGAGCCGCCGCGGGAGGCGGCGCTCGAACCGCCTGCGTGGCGCGAGACGGCCGGACCCAATCTCGCCCGAACCGCCGCCGTCGAGGTGTCGAGCGTGCTCGAGCCCATCCAGTATCCGCCTTCGCATATCAATGACGGGGTCATCAATCTTGACGACAGCAACAGCCGGTGGTGCAGCGCGCGGGAGGGGATGCCGCATACAGTCGATTTTCGATGGGATACGCCGCAAACCATCAGCGCGGCGCGCATTGTGACGGGGTGGCGCACCGGGCCTTTCGAAATCGAGGGGCAAGCACAAGCCTTTGCCCTGCAAGTGTTCGAAAACGGGGCGTGGCGCGACATTCCGGGCACGGCGGAAACAAATAACACCCAGCACGACTGGCATGCGCGGTTCGACCCGGTCACGGCAGACCGGCTGCGGCTTGAGATCCGGGCAGCACCCGGCAATGTAGCGCGGCTGTTCGAGGTGGAGCTGTTTAACCCGCCTGACGGCTGAGAGGGCGTTCGAGACTTCAACGCCGGGCGCGTGTGGCCATATGCAAGACGAGGACAGGACGAAGCCCATGACGCATCGAGAGCGCGTGTTGACGGCTTTTCATCATCGGGAACCCGACCGGGTTCCGCTGGACTATATGGCGAACGCGGAGATCCACGCGGCGCTTCACGCGCACTTTGGTCTCGCGGAGGATGAGTCGTGCGCGCTGTCGGAGCGGCTCGGGGTGGATTTTCGGGGGGTGTATGTCGGGTACACGGGTCAACCCCTGCACGAGGCGCCGCCCGGGTACCAGGTGGATGAACGCGGCGCGCGCATGCGATGGGTCGAGCACGCGGCCGGCGGATACTGGGACTTCTGCGACTTCCCCCTGGCGGGGACGATCACGGTG
Organism: Candidatus Hydrogenedentota bacterium; assembly: GCA_035416745.1. Classification (NCBI taxonomy): domain Bacteria; kingdom Pseudomonadati; phylum Candidatus Hydrogenedentota; species Candidatus Hydrogenedentota bacterium. The sequence goes on from DAOLNV010000033.1 coordinate 48,708, forward strand.
GACCAGGCCAAGGCCTGGCCCTTTCCCCATCCCGACGACTACGACTACGGCACGTTGCCGTCACGATGCGAAGCGGTCCAAGGCTATGCGATTGTGCTTGGTGGCGCGGGGGTCGGCTGCATACTCAACAACCTCGGGTCCATTCGCGGGATGGACGGCGTGCTGTGCGACGTTCTGACGGAAGAGCCGGCGGGCATGATGCTCATTGACCGGTTCAATGAACTCCAGCTCGAGGTCGCTCGAAGGGCCTTGTCGGCCGCGGGGAAATTGGCCGACGTGTTCTGTGTCGGCGAGGATTTGGGTACCCAGCGGGGGCCCATTGTCAACCCCGAGACCTTTCGGCGCATCATCAAACCCCGCATGCAGCGCTTCATCGACGAGGCGAAGAAATACGGCCTGCTCGTAATGATGCATTCGTGCGGTTCGAGCAGTTGGGCGTTTGACGAGCTTGCCGGCATGGGAGTCGACATCATAGACACGCTCCAGCCGGAAGCCGCCGGGATGGGTCCGGCCTATCTCAAGAGGGTGTTCGGGAAGAAGCTCTCCTTTCACGGCGCCATATCGACGACGGGGGCGTTATCGTTTGGCGGGGTTCAAGACGTTCGGGACGAGGTCAGGCGGGTCCTGGACGTCATGATGCCGGGCGGCGGGTATGCTCTTGCGCCATCCCACGCGATTCAGTCCAATTCACCGGTCGAGAACGTGTTGGCTCTGTACGAAACAGCGCGCGAATACGGGGTGTATTGAGTGAGCGCAATCCCGGCATCCTGGTGGTTGTCAGGAGAACAGAGCCTCTACGAAGTCGCGGGCGTTGAAGGGCTGGAGGTCGTCAACACCTTCTCCCACGCCGATCAATTTGATTGGCACGCCTAATTCTTTTTGGATGGGGACGACGATACCGCCCTTTGCGGTGCCGTCGAGTTTGGTCAGGACGAGCCCGGTCACATGCAATGCCTCGGTAAAAATGCGCGCTTGTTGGAGGCCGTTTTGCCCCGTGGTGGCATCGAGGACCAGCAGGACCTCGTGGGGGGCGCCCGGTATGCGCCTACCGATGACTCGCTGGATTTTCCGCAGTTCTTCCATGAGATTAACTTTGGTGTGGAGACGTCCGGCCGTGTCGATCAGAAGACAGTCGATGCTGCGGGCCTGTGCCGCGTCCGCCGCGTCGTAGGCCACCGCGGCGGGGTCCGCGCCGTCCTGATGTTTGATGATAGGCGTGCCGGTGCGCTCGCTCCAGATCGTGAGTTGTTCGACGGCGGCGGCGCGAAACGTGTCCGCGGCCCCGAGCAACACGGTTTTTCCCTGGCTCTTGAGATGGGACGCCAGTTTTCCGGCGGTTGTGGTCTTGCCCGAGCCGTTGACGCCGGCGATCAGTGTGACGTGGGGGCCGTCCCCGCCGTCCCATGTAAGGACATGGTTGCCGGGTGTCAGCAACGCGACGAGATCTTCCTTGAGCACGGCGAGGAGTTCCTGCGCGTTTTCGACGTTCTTGTCGTGGGCCTTTTCCCGCATGTCCTCGACGATTCCCATGGCGGTGTCCACACCGAAGTCGGCTTCGATAAGGACTTCCTCGAGTTCCTCGAAAAAGGATTCATCGATACTGCCATGGGCCGTAAAGACCCGTTTGATGCCATCGGCGACGGCGCTGCGCGTCTTGCTCAACCGCTCGCGCAAGCGCCCGAAAAATCCGCGTTTCTCTTCGGTCATGCCCGTGTATTCCTTGTCTGTATGCGGGGGGAAATCCCTGTCTGAATGGGCTGAATGATAAAAGCCGCGCCCCTGTGGCAAACCGGCGCAAGGCAGTATCCGTCAGGGCACCCGGTACGCTCTGGTCTCGTATTTGAAATCGCTTTTCTCGCGTTGCCCTACGCAAAGAAAGCCGCCGTCATCGAGCGGCTGAACATATCCGTGGCCGACCGAGAAGCGGTCGTCCTCTTTGATGCCGACAAACCGGGCGCTGGGGTCGCGGGTAGCCTTGGAATCGCCAATGCCGCGAATCTCGACGTCCCCGAGTAGGGCCACGAAATACAGTTCTGACTCGGACTCGACGACGAAGGCCGAACCCAGAACGGGGTCAGTGGGCCGGCCTCCGTTGCGCAGAAAATACCGTCCGCTATACCGGCTTTGTGGCGCAGGACCGGATTCATCTGTTTGGCGGATCTCCTCGCTTGTCACGGGGTTGTTAAGGAGATCGCGCACCATGGCGTCAAAAACATCCGAGATTGGGCCGTCCCAATACGCGCTCGGGTCAGCGCCGTTCGAGTAGGCGTCCTCGGCCATTCTGCGTGTCAGGCTGTCCTGCAGCCGCTGGACGTTGCCCGGCATAGCGGCCCATACGAGGAGCAGGAGGGCAAGAACCGTGAGAAGGCCCACCAGGACGCGACGGCTGGTCTGCGCCTGGGTATCGCGGAATTCTCCCGCCCCCTCGGCCGTCATTCGCCGGGCGCGTTGATCCCGCAGATTGTTGCCGCAGGTTTTGCAGAAAAGTGTGCCTTCCGGATTGACCGTGCCACACTCTTGGCACACGGCATCTGCGTCGATCCGTTCGAACGAAGGCTCGCCGCCGTATGGGTTGTCCGATCCCTGACTCACGAAGCGTTCACCTTTCGTCATGGCACGGGCACGCTGCCGTTTTACATAACCCGGAAGCCGAATACCCCCCGCCGTGCGGCGCAATCCTGGACGCACGACAGCCGTTGCCGGCACGCCCTCGCACCGCAAGGGGCTTCGCGCATGCCAGCATCTCTGCTACTAGGCATCTGATTTTCGCACAAATTGCATCCGTTGTCCAGTTATTCCTGCAAGCCTTTTCGTAAGCAAGGCATAAGGCCAATGTTACTTAGACAATATGGCACACACTGTGCGCCACGCTTTTCGCGGGGATTCTGTTGACATTCCTCATTCGGAAACGGGGACCCTGACTCATCAGAGGCAATGAATTCGGGGTTTTCCATTAAGTCTGTGGGCTGGACGGCGGCATGAAGGACCCGGATGCGCGCGGGGCTTTTCGATGGTTTGAACTGGAACAGGGAGGCCGTCAAGCTGCGCGGCGCGGCAGCTGGACGGGCATCATCCCACGTTAATCCTTTTTGCGATGGCGTCCTCGGTGGCCTTGCGGGCGATTCGGGTTGCGATCATGCCGTCCTCGGCGGAAGCGAGGTTCCCGGGGAGACCGGTCTCGAGCGCTTTGGCGAAACCGTTGTACATGTCGCCGAAATTCTTGCCCTGCTCGACCCCGATGGTCTGCGTACCCTCGGAAGACCGGACTTCGAGTATGCCGGTGAGACCGTCATAGCGAATAACGCCATCGGTGCCGATGAGGTCGTAGAGATACTTGTGGACCGGCTCTTTGGCGGTGTGGCAGTAAGTGAAACTCAGTTCGGCCATGGTATGCGCGCCGTTGGCGTGGTCCATGTGCACCCACACGTGGTCGGGCGCGGCGTAGTCCTGGACCCAGGACCCCATCCCTTCGAACCGCACGATCTCGGACTTGGTCCACCACCGTGCGAGGTCGATATCATGGACGCCGCAGTCGACCATTGGGCCGCCCTCGAGCATGCGGCCCTCGCGGCGGCGCTGTTCGATACGGTTGCCGGCGGCATCGAGTTCGTAGCGGCCGTGGCAATTCCAGATGTAGACGAGCCGCAAGGTGCGCAGGATGCCGACCGCCCCGCGCTCGAGCAACGCTTTGATCTTGAGGGCTTCGTCTCCGAAACGGTACGTGAACCCGGTGAAGAGGGGGAGATTCGCCGCCTGCGTGATGGCGAGCATCTCGCGGCCTTCTTGCTCGGTCATGGCCAGGGGTTTTTCGCACAAGACGGGCTTGCCATAGCGCACGGCGTCGCGAACGTTCTGCAGATGACAAGGGGCGGGCGATGTGATGGCGACGGCATCGAGCCCCGACGTGAAAAACGCGTCCACGTTGTCAAAGGCGCGGGGCACGCCAAACTTCTCCTGCGCGGCAGCGCGTCTTGCCGGGTCGGGCTCGAACACGGCGTGAAGGTCCCACACCTTGCTGTCGCGCAACGCGGGCAGATGGCCGTATCCCGCGACCGTGCCACACCCCATCAACCCGATTTTCTTCATGGGTCCACTCCCGTGAATGCGAATGATGCCGAATTATGGCGCAATTTCCGGCGCGATGGGGTGCAACCCTACGCTGTCAGGGGAGGCGTTTTCAAGAGATGCAGGATAGCAACGCGAACCCACAGGGCGAAATGGTGTCTGAAGCTTCGGAAGCCGAGAGAGACGTCGGGACGGCCTGTGCGGCGGCTGCGTGCCGGGCTTGCGTTTGGCCGCGCGCGGGTTATATGATAGAAGGGAGAAAAGTGTGGCGGAATGCGTGCCGTCGAGGTGCCTGAGCCGGCGGACTGCCACCAGCTCAAGCGCTTGTTTTTTCAAAACATTGGAATGGATGCGCGGGGAGAAGTCTCCCCCGTGCAGAGAATGGCCGGGTGGCCTTAAACCATTCGGCGAAAACAAGTTGGGTAGACCAACGCAGGTGTAAGGAGACGAATCATGTACAGATTTCTTGTACTCGCATTGGTGTTGACGCTGGCTGTGGCCTTTTCCGGCTGCGGCCCCAAGACAGAGGCACCCGCCCCGAAACCTCAAGGGCCCGCTGTTTCGGCTCCTCCCGCACAGCCGCCGGCGGCCGAGCCCGCTCCGCCGGCAGAGTCCGCGACGGAAGCCCCCGCAGCCGCGGCTGGCGATGAAGCCAAAGCCGGCGCAGCTGAAGAGAACTGGTCCGAGTTCGAGGTTGTTCCATCTGCCAGCGCCAGCGCCCAGAAGAAGGAATAGCGCGTTCGCTTAATGTGTTTTCCGGGCCTCTCTTGCCAACAGGCCAAGAGAGGCCCCGTATGTTTTCGTGGGCGCGCTCGCGGGAAGACCTTATGCGCATGCCCTTGTTCATTAGAGGTGGGATGTGCGCGGCGGCATGTCTTTGAAAACCCGCCATCAACTATTCGGAGCATTCATGGCAGTACGGGCGATAACCTTCGATTTCTGGTGCACGCTTTTCCGCGACGCGGAGAAGGAGGAGCGCCAGCAATTGCGCATCGAAGCGCTTCATGAACTCAGCGGCGTGTCCCGGCAGGCTATTGATGAAGCCCTCGATATCGTGTGGCAGGAGTTCAGCCGGCACCACATCGAAGAACAACAGACCCTGCTTCCCGAGGACGCGGTCCGGATGGCTGCCGGGGAACTGGAGATTTTTCTGGCCGATGACGAGGCAGAGCGACTGGCCGGTGTCTTCGCCACGGCAATTCTCACGCACAGTCCGGTGCCCATCGAGGGCGCTCTCGAGGCCGTTAAACGCGCTGCAGGGAACGTTCCCATCGGGTTGGTCTCGGATACGGGCGTCAGCCCGGGGAGTTCGCTGAAGGTTCTGATGGACCGGCATGGGTTCACGCCATACTTCACCGCCTTCGTCTTCTCGGACGAGGCCGGCGTCTCCAAGCCGCGCCCGGAGATATTCGAGGCGGCAGCCCGTGGCTTGGGCGTCAAGCCGCACGAGCTTCTCCACATCGGCGACCTCGAACTCACGGACATTGCCGGCGCCCGCGCCGTTGGGGCGAAGGCCGCGTTGTTCACTGGCGAGAATGCCAGGTACGCGGACGCCACCGCCGCTGATTATGTTTTCTCCCGCTGGGACGACTTTGTCGGGAGGCTTCCCGAGATCTGCAACCA
>DAOLNV010000034.1:0-39175 GCA_035416745.1 Candidatus Hydrogenedentota bacterium
GCTTAGAAGGCCGATGCTCTATCCTCCTGAGCTACAGGCGCGCGGAATGGTGTCATCTCAGAAAACCGAACGGCGTTCGGTTCGCCGTTGTGGAAGCGCGTGAATACCGCGTACACGCCGGGCATTGAGTTAACTCATTATCCCATTTCCGCGGGTTATGTGTCTAGCCGGCAGGGGCTGCGCCAGGGGATGGTCCATCATTGCGGACTCCGCCGTTGGTTCTTGATACTCTCGGCATACGGATTGAGACAGATACGGATTGAGATGTCCCGTTGCCTCAAGTAAGAAAGTATCCGAAAGGGTATGTTTGACAGGCTTCCCGGCGAATGCTATGATTCTTTTCCGGCTGCCGGGGCTGCGTAACTCTTTAGGAAGATGGGCTTTCGAGGTGTTCGCGGCGGCATCGGCAGCGATACGAAGCGCCCGATAGATGGAGCGCAGGAGAGAGGGGAGGTTGATTCCGAGTGACGAAAGTGCGCGTCAAATCAGACGAGCCCTTTGAAAAGGCACTCCGCCGGTTCAAGAAAAAGTGCAATAAGGAAGGGCTGATGCAGCGGCTTAAAGAGATGAAACATTACGAAAAGCCCAGCGAGCGCCGCCGCCGCAAGCTCGCAAAAGCTATTGCGCGTGCCCGGCAGGATCAAGCTGAATAATTGAGCTTTCTCGGCAATGTGTACTACCCTGAGGCAGGATCGAGGCATCGGTCCTGCTTTTTCTTTGAGCAGTCCGCTTGGGTCCGGATGGAGGTGAGGAGGGGAGAGCGTTATGAGCATGGTACTTGGTCTTGATGTCGGCACAAGCGGCACTAAAGCGGTGGCTATCGATGCCTCGGGCAACCTTGTGGCGTCGGCGCTGGTCGAGTATCCGCTCTTGACGCCGAAGCCGGGCTGGGCGGAGCAGCCTCCGGCTGAGTGGAAACGCGCGGCACTCGAAGCGCTCACGATGCTGGCACATTCGCCCAACGTGAATGCGGCCGACGTCAGAGGCCTCGGCCTTACAGGTCAGATGCACGGGTCGGTCTTTCTCGACAAGGACAACCGCGTCTTGCGGAATGCCATCCTCTGGTGCGATCAGCGCACCGCGCCCCAATGCGCCCACATCACCGAAACGGTTGGCGAGAAGCGGCTCATCGAGATGGTCTGTAATCCCGCGCTGACGGGTTTCACCGCACCGAAAATCCTCTGGCTGCGCGACAACGAGCCGGGAGTTTACGAGAAGGTCCGCAAGGTTCTTTTGCCCAAGGATTACGTGCGTTACGAATTGACTGGCGCGTTCGCCACGGATGTCGCCGACGCTTCGGGAACGCTGCTGTTCGATGTCAAGAACCGCACGTGGCACACCGAACTGATGTCGATGCTCGATATCCCCGCGGACTTCATGCCGAGGGCGTTCGAGGGTCCCGAGGTTACGGGGACGCTGTCGAAAGCCGCGGCGGCGGCGACCGGACTTCCCGCGGGCATTCCGGTAGTGGCGGGCGGTGGAGACCAGGCCGCGGGGGGCGTGGGGTGCGGCATTGTGCGCACGGGGGTTATCTCGTCGACGGTGGGCACGAGCGGCGTGGTGTTCGCGTTTGCCGACAAGGTGAGCCTCGATCCCAAGGGCCGCGTGCACACTTTCTGCCACTCGGTGCCGGGCAAATGGCACGTCATGGGTGTGGTGTTGAGCGCGGGCGGTTCGTTGCGGTGGTACCGCGACGCGCTTTGCGCCGAAGAAAAAGCCCGGGCGGCCGAGACCGGCAGGGACCCTTACGAATACATCACGGAATCGGCAGCGTCCGTGCCTCTGGGCGCCGAGGGGTTGTTGTTCCTGCCGTACCTGACCGGCGAACGGACGCCGCACAAGGACCCCTACGCGAGGGGGGCTTTCGTGGGCCTGTCGTTGCGTCATGGGAAACCCCATATGGCGCGGGCGGTGCTCGAGGGCGTCGCCTATGCCATGCGTGACAGCCTCGAGATCATTCGCGAGATGGGCGTGCCTATCGAGCAGGTACGAGCTTCGGGCGGCGGCGCGAAGAGCCCTTTCTGGCGGCAGATTCAGGCGGACGTGAACGGCGCGCCGCTTGTCGTGATCAACGTCGATGAAGGCCCGGCATACGGCGCCGCCATCCTCGCAACCGTCACGACGGGGCTGTACGCGAGCGTCGAGGAAGCCTGCGACGCCATCATTAACGTAGTTGATACCTGCAAACCCGCCGCGGCGAACACGAAGCAGTACGACAGCTGGTTCGCCGAGTATCAGAAGGCCTATACGGCCCTTGCGCCGGGGTTCCACCGTGCCGCAGAACTCTTATCGTGAGACCGTCGAGGAGGGGTCCGACGGACTCCGGCTCGACGTGTTCCTGACCGAGTGTGTCGAGGACGCCTCGCGCTCGTTCATCCAGAAAGCCATCAAAGGCAGCCTGGTGACCGTCAACGGACAGGTCTGCAAGCGGCCCAGCCGCTGCGTGGCCTTGGGCGACGTGATCGACGCAGAGTTGCCGCCCCAGCCAACGACGGAACTGACGCCGGAGAATATCCCTCTCGAGGTCCTATACGAAGATGCCGACGTGCTGGTGGTCAACAAGCCTGCAGGGTTAGTCGTCCACCCGGCGCCCGGCCACGGCGGCGGCACCCTTGTGAATGCTGTGTTGTTCCATTGTCCTGATTTTCAGCGGCCGGGAGAAGATGTCACGCGGCCGGGGATCGTGCACCGGCTTGACCGCGACACCTCGGGTGTGATGGTGGTGGCCAAGAGCCCGCGGGCGTATCAGTCGCTGGGCCGGCAGGCCCGAGAGCACGCCTTCGAACGGTGCTATCTCGCTCTGGCGCAGGGCGAATTTCCGGAGGAGCGCGGGCGCATCAACGCAGCCGTGGGCCGCAGCATGACGGATCGGAAACGGATGTCCGTGACGGGTGCGCACAGCCGCGAGGCCATCACCAACTTCGAGGTTCTCGAGCGGTTCGGCGTGGCGTGTCTGGTAAGGCTTCAGCTTGAGACGGGACGTACGCACCAGATCCGGGTTCACCTGCGGTTTGCCGGTCATCCGGTGCTCGGCGACCCCGTATACGGCGTGGTGGATTTCCGGAGTTGGAATGTCTCGGATGCGACAAAAGCGGCCCTGCACAAACTCGAGGGGCAGGCGCTCCATGCCGCGTTGCTGGGTTTCGCGCATCCCGCCGATGGCAAGGTGATGCGGTTTCAGACCGCTCTCCCATCCGATTTCCAGGCCGCGCTCGACGCCCTGCGTCGCGAGGTCGCCGGCCAGTTCCGATCCTGAGTCGGCCTCACTTCTTGCCGGCGTTTGGGGCCGGCACGGTCTTTCCGCACGCAGCGACAAGCAGCACGCCGGAGATCGCGAGCGCGAGAACCATCCAGAACAGTCCCCATGCCCAGGCGGGAATGCCGGTGCGCTCGGCGAGGAGGGTCGCGTCGGTGGCGGGATGAGAACGGTCGAGGATGTCCGCCTTGATGTCGACGATCGCATACATGCAACTGGCAAGCCCGACAAGCCGCAAGACGAAGGCGTTGACCCACGCGGGCAGTTTGAGGCCCATGGCGGCGAGTGCGGCGCCGGCGCCCGCGCAAAACAGGAAGCCGAAGCCGAACACCTCCCGCACCAGCACCGCCGCCGCGGCCAGGAGGAAAATGCCCAAACCGGCGGTAAGCGGATTGACCCACCTGGATTTGCGGGACAAGAGCATGAGCGCGCCGCCCCAAACGAGGCTGCCAAGGTAGCCTGCCGAGATGACCAGGAACGGGATGCCGCCCGTCGTGACGCACATGCCTCCAGCTTCGGGATGAAGGTGAATAGCCCGGATTCCGCCGCCCGTCAGAAGCGCGGCGAGGCCGTGGCTCATTTCGTGAAAGAAAACCACGAGGATACGAAGCGGGTACAAGAGCCATGAATCCCACAGGAAGACGAGCACCACCGCCAGCGCCGCAAGCAACGCGGTTTCGCGCCAGTCGAGGCCTTTCAGGGCCGCGGCAACGGTTCTTGCGAGCCGCGGCCGCGCCGTCGTGCTTACTCCGGAGACTGGATATCGCACGAGACGGCCTCGCCGGGCCGGGTGCTGGTTCCGGGCCACAGTTTGCGGCCGGGATACAGGCACGTGTTAATGCCGGTATGCACGCCGTCGCCGACAATAGCCCCGAGCTTGTGACGGCCGGTGTCGATGAGTTCGCCCTTGACCAGGGATTTCACCGTGTCGCCGTCGTGGCGGACGTTGGCGGTGATGGTGCCCGCGCCGAAGTTCGAGCGTTCTCCGATAATCGTGTCGCCCACGTAACTGAGATGCGGCACGGCGCTTCCGTCGAAAAGGATCGAGTTCTTGACCTCGCAGGCCTGCCCGACCCGGCAGCCGTTGCACAACGTCGCGCCGGCGCGCAGCCACGAGTTAGGGCCCACACTGCAGTTTTCGCCGACGTATGCGGGGCCGTCTATCACAACGCCGCCGCGGATGACGCTGCCCTTGCCGACGTGGACGGGCCCGTTCAGTTCGGCGCGGGGACTGACCTCGCCCTCGAGCTGGGGAGTCATCTCGTGCAGCAGGTACTCGTTGGCTTCGAGGAGATGCCAGGGATAGCCAATGGGCAGCCAATACCCTTTCATTTCGACAATGTGGAAGGCGCCGCGCCCGGCCATGGTCTGGATAGCGGAAGTGACCTCGATTTCACCGCGTTCGGACGGCCGGACGCCGCGCAGCAGATCGAAAACCTCCGGAGTCAGGACATAGGCTCCCGCGTTGACCAGGTCGGAGGCGGGGTCGGGCGGTTTTTCGACGAGCCGCCGCAGGCGGCCGCTCGCATCGACTTCCAGCACGCCGTAGCCCCGCGGATCGGCCACGCGTTTCGCCAGTGCGGCATTGGCGGCGTTCGCAAGGCTCTGGAGGTCGCCGGGTGCATAGAGGTCGTCGCCGTTCAAGGCGATAAACGGTCCATCGACGTGTTTTTCGCATTGCAGGATGGCGTGCCCGGTGCCGAGCTGCTCGGTTTGCTCGACGTAGCGCAGGGGCAAGCCCTCGTAAGCGCCGCCGAACGCTTCGCGGACCATTTCCTTGCGGTACCCGACCACGAGGATGGCCTCGTCGACGAGGTTTCGCAAGGCTTCGAGGTGCCACGCCAGAACGGGCTTGTTGACGACCTTCAGGAGCGGTTTCGGCCGTGTGAGCGTCAACGGATACGTGCGGGTGGATTTGCCCGCGACCATGATGATTGCCTTCACTGCGTCACCCCCGTGTTGTCTTGTTGCCTAATGAATGCCCAGCAGGCGTTTTGCGTTCCCGGACGCGATGGCCTCGCGCTGCCCGGCGTCAATGTTGCCCCGTGCGAGCTTTTCAACATTAGCCACATAATTGTACAGCGGGAAATTGGTTCCGAACAGCAGCCGCTCCTTGGGGAACCGTTCCATGGCCAATTCGAGGTCGCGCATGTTCTCGTAATTCGAGATGTCGAAATAGAAGTTCCTGGGAAGGGGCTCGCCGAGCATCTCCGGCTCGCCGAAACGGAGGCCGAACGCGATGATGTCGGTTCGAGGATGAGCTTCCACGAATGCCTTCATTACGGCCGGCGCGACCGGTTGAATAATCTCGCGATTGAACTGCCGCCGCGGATCCTCGAGCCAGCATTGTACGCATACGAGGACGCCAAGTTCGCGGGCAAGCTCCACGAGTTCGCCCGTTGCTTCGGACAAAAGATCGTAGCGGTGGTACTGGGGATACAGGACGACGCATCTGGCGCCGCAATCGCCGGCGCATCGCCGGAGGTCGTCGTGCCAGCCGGTGAAATCGGGCCGCAGCACCGCCGCGTGGATGAAACGGTCACAGTGGGTCGCGATGGCTGATGCCAGCTCGATGTTTCCCTCGTGGGGATTGAGGTAGAACACCGCATTGAGCGAGGAGACCACGGCTCTTTCGACGCCGTAGCGGTCCATTGCCCGGAGGAGCGCCTCGATTCCCTCGACCGGCCTGTAGGGGAAATGACCGAGTTTTGCGTTGAAATCTATCATGACCAGGGTACCACTTCCGTCTCGCTGCTCACGGGCGCATCCATCGCATAATGTTTTCTCCAAGGATCATGCACTTCCAGTCCTCGGGGATTTCTGCCGATAACACCTTGCTCATCTGCACAATAAAGCTCCTGCCGGGGACATCCGACCCGAAGAAGATACGCTCTGGGCCAATGGTTTGCAGCAAGCACTCGACCACGCCGGCCTCGGGTTCGCCGCCTGAGACATCGAGGCACAGACCGGGATACGGCGCGATGATGCGGGCAACCTCTTCCCAGCGTCCGCTGCAATGGGCCAACCACATTTTCAGGCCGGGGTGCTGTTGCACGCGGTTAACGCAGTGCCAGGCCGTTGACTCCTTCTCGAGGTTTCCGGTGGCCTTTATCCACGTATGCTGCAGGACCGGTACGTCGAGTTGGACGATGCGGTCAAAGAGAGGGTCCATGCGCGGGTCGTCGGCGAATTGGGAGATCCACAGTTTCACGCCCCGGCACGGCCCGCTGGCGATGTAGCGGTCCAGATGCTCGAGTCCCAGCGCGACTTCGTCCGCGCTGAGGTAGACGAGCCCCATGAAGCGGCCGGGATATCGGTTGACCACAAGCGCGACGTCGTCATTGGCTTGTTCGAGGGAAGCGGCGTCGGGAAAGGGGGTCCATTCGCGTCCAAGCGAGCACAAGATGACCTTGTCGACGCCGGCACGGTCGGCTGCGGCCAGCAGGATTTCCGGCTCGCCGTCGTCTGGGTTGCGTATATGGGCGTGGCAATCGACCACAAGGGGCACTGCGAGAATCTCCCTCCCCGTTGCGCGGGCGCACGGTCACCCGCGGCAGGCGTCATTTTAGAAGGCGGCACTCCTGCGTTCAACCGCGCCGATTCTCTGGGTGGCCAGAGTGGACGCTCCGATGATAGAATAGCGTAAGGGAAGGCTGAATCATGTCGCGAAGCTTATTCAGAGATATCAGAACCCTTGCCAAGAACATCACGAAACACACGAGCTTTGTGCTGCAACGCCGCGAGTCGGTGCTCAACGCTCTGTCCGGCGTTGCCTCGGATGCCAAAAAGCTCCGCAAACACGTGGGGAGCCAGCATGCCCCGGAACGGCGCAAGGCTGCCATGAAACTCCTGAAACAAGGCAGGGCAGCGTACAACTCGAAGAACGACGCGCTCGCCGAGAAGCTTTTTCGGGAGGCGGTCGCTGCCGATGAAAACTGCGCCCTGGCGTACGCGTATCTCGGCAATGCCTTGTACCGGTTGGGGCGGACCGACGAAGCGGAAAACAACTGGCGCCGTGCAACGATGGTGGAGCCCAGTTCTGAGGGGGCCGAAAAGGCCCTGCACAGCCTGCAGCGCCTCGCGAAGAAAAAGAAAGAGTACACGGACCGCCTCGACGACAGGCTGAGACATGGCTGAGTTTCCCGAATTTTCGTATCTGATGCCCACGGAAATCCGTTTTGGCGCTGGGTGTTTCAACGAACTCCCAAAATGGTGCGGGCATCTCGGCGAGAGACCGTTCGTCGTCACCGGCAAGCGTTCGGCGCGCGCGCAGGGCCTTCTGGACAGGCTTCAGGCACGACTTCCGGGCGCGGTGTTCTACGACAAGGTCGACGAAAACCCGACAACGGTTCAGTGCGATGCGGCGTCCGCGGTTTGCCGGGAACACCGGTGCGACATGGTGCTTGCCATCGGCGGGGGCAGCCCCATGGACGTTGCGAAGGCCGTAGCCGGGCTTGCGCTCAACGATGGCCCATGTGCGAAGTTTGTCGGTTCGGACCTTTTTGCCAGGGGCGCGTTGCCCATCATAGCGGTCCCTACGACGGCAGGAACCGGAAGTGAGGTGACGCCGTACTCGGTATTGGTCGATACCTCGGAGAATCAGAAGCGGACCATCAAGGGGCGTGCACTGTTCCCTCGGGTCGCGCTGCTGGATCCCGAACTGACCACGTCGCTGCCGGCGGCCATCACGGCGGACACCGGCCTGGACGCGTTGAGTCAGGCCATGGAGGGGCTGGTGTCCAAGAAGAGCACCGCGCTGGGGAACATCCTGGCGCTCGAGGCATGCCGCCTGGTCAGCCAATGGCTTCCCCGGGCGGTACATGAGCCGTCTAACCTCGAAGCGCGGGGCAACATGCTGGTGGCCGCCATGTTGTCGGGATGCGTGATCGCTCAGAGCGGCACGACGCTGGTTCATGGCATGGGGTATTACTACACGCTGCATTGCGGGGTACAGCACGGACTTGCCAGCGGACTGCTGTTGGCGCCCGTCTTTCGCCACAACGCGGTCTGCTTACCCGAAATGGTGGCGTCCATAGCGGAAGCCCTGGGCTATCCGGGTCCGCCCGGCGAGGCGGGCGGCAACGTGATGCGGGCGCTGCATGCCCTGTTCGAGACGTGTGGCGTTTCGAGCGCCGCACGCGACGCCGGCGTGGATGAGAATAAGCTGGCTGGATTCGCGAAGGATTGCTGCTCGGACCCCTACCGTTTCAAGAACCAGCCGGGCGGCTTGTCGGAGGAAGACGTTTTGCGCTTCTACCGTGAATCCTACGCGGGCATATAGCGCGCTCGCGGCGGAGTCGTTTCGGGTCAGTCGTTCCCTTTGGTCACCGCCTCGAGAATTTTGACTTCGCGGTTGGCGAACACTCCGCCGCAGACGTCGAGCAACCATCGGTAAGCCAGGAGCGCCATTCCCAGAAATGCGAGGGCCAGCACCACGCCGGCCGGAAACCGCCAGCCCTCGAAGACATATGCCAGTGCGGAGTCAAGCAGTGCGCACACCATCGGGGGCAGGAGAATCAGGGGCATCAGGAACAGGAACAGGAACGACGTCACCAAAACCATCGGTTTATTCCCCGCCCCGCGCATGGAATCGGACGATAACTTGAACGGGAGGTACAGCGAGCACACATTACCGACGGTGCTCATCAATAGGAACACATAGCCCACATTGATGAGCGCAATGAGCAGAGCGAACGGACCGGGCTGAAATACGGCGAATGCCAGGATGGCGAAGACGGCCATTTGAACGCCGAATAGCGCGGCAAAGGCGAGGTTCCTCCCGAGAATGTACGTGCGGCGCGGTGTGGGGAAGAGAATGAAGGAACGGAAACCGTTGCCGTCGGTGCCGAATATGTTGGCGAAAAGCATGGAGCTGTTGAGGAGAGGCCACGCCAGGGCGGCCGTTGGCATGGCGTTCCGCGCGATACCCGGAAGCTGCAGCAGGCCGCCGCTGCGGAAGAAATAGAGGATGAAAAGGAACAGCCCTACCACAAAAGGCACAATGAGCTGCATGCGGACCATCGGGTGGCGAGACAGCATCTTGATGCTGGCCAGGGCCACCGCGCTGGTTTCTTCGTCAAAGCCGGGGATGCATCTTGCCACGAATGCCTGTTCGATGGGTTTGCCGCTTCTGACGCGGGTTTTGGCCTCGTGTTTTCGCCGCCGGCGCGTTTGAACGCCCAGGTAATAACGGCGGGTGGCGCGATATCCCATGCTCAAGGGCAGCGCGGCGAGGCATGCAAACCCGATGGTACAGGCAAGAGCCACATACACGTCGCCGAGAACGAGGCTTTGCAGCGCAAGCGCGAGCCATCCGGGCGGGAGAATGACGTTGGCCGTCATGAGCACCGTCAGGGGATCGCCGGGAAGCCAGCGTGGCGCGAGGTTGATGAGGAACTGGGGGGCCCATGCCATTACGATGAACCCCATGGTCAGCGCCATGATCAGGGTACGTCTGCGCCGCGGGTTCTCCATGAGGGCAGCCAGCCATCCGCGAAAGTAGTACGTCCATCCGGCGAGGGCCAGATAGAATGCCAGGACGGTGAATGCGCCCGCGAGAACGATGAGCCCGTGCCGTATCGCGAGCCCGGCCACGAAGGCCATTCCCGGAATGACAAAGAGCACGCCGGCGGGCGTGAGAAGAGAGAAGGCAAAATTGATGATGAACACGCTGCGGAGCGAAACGGGCAGGTACATCATCTTGCGCAGGTCGACCACGTCGGAGCGCTGCACCTCGGCCAGTATTGAAACAAGCCATATGATGCAAAAGAAGAAGACCAGTGCGTCGGTGATCGCAAGCACGGGCAGCGCCTGTTCCTTCTCGAGCTCGACGAACACGCCCAGCACGAAGAGCCCGACCGAAAGGCCCACGGCCACGAGAGCGACGCCTATCACGATGAGCGCGGTCAAGACAGCCGCAAGGGCGCCGGTCATTTTCATCATACTGTGGCGCAACAGCCGCCATTTGAGCCAGAGGATCGTAGCGAGATGCCCGAACATCACCGCGTCCCGTTCAGCCAGGACAGCGTCGCCGGGGCCTCTTCGACGCGGCCGACGGCGCGGACAAACGCTTCCTCGAGCGAGCCACCGCCGGCGAGGTCGTTCAGGGTGCCGTCGGATACCAGCCGGCCCTGGTCGATGATGCCCACATGCGTGCAGAGCTTTTCCACGATCTCGAGGATGTGGGATGTGAGGAAAATGGTGGATTCGCGTTCGACAAAGTGGTCGAGCACACTGCGTATGGTGCGCGAAGTGATCGCGTCGATGCCCTCAAAAGGTTCGTCGAGGAAAAGCAATTCCGGGTCATGAATCAAGGCAGCCGCAAGCGAGAGTTTCTTCTTCATCCCGTGCGAGAAATCCGCTACGAGCGTATTATCGGCGTCTTCCAGGCCCAGTAGCGACAGAAGTTCGTCGGAACGCTTGCCGATAACGGGCTTCTCGACATGGTACATGCGCCCGATAAAAATAAGGTACTCGCGCGCGGTGAGGTTATCGAACAGACACAGATCTTCGGGCATGACCCCGATACGCGCCTTCGCGGCAAGACCTTCGGAGGCCATGTCCTGGCCGAGAACGGCGGCGGAGCCGGCGGAGGGGGCCAACAGCCCCGTCAACATCTTGATAGTGGTGGACTTGCCCGCCCCATTGGGGCCAAGGAAGCCATAAAAACACCCCCGTGGCACCCGTAAGTCAAGCGAGTCGACAGCGCGCAGGGCCGCGAAGTCCTTGGTCAATTGATGCGTCTCGATTGCGTATTCCATGAGATACCTACACGTCAAAGGCCCCGGTTATTCGCGGGCGCAATGATAGCATTCTGATTGGCCGCCGCAAAGTCGCGGTCCGCTCATCCCTCGCCCAGGGCCGGGGCAGAGACTATGCCGGCAACGAAGATCCCGGCGAGAAGCAGCAAGGGTAAGGCCGCCGCGATGGCCGCGGCGGTGCGGCTGTTCCTGGTCATGCGCTCCCAGGGCAAGTAGCTGAGCCCGACGCCCGCTCCTATGCTGGCCGCCAGCGAAGTGATTCCTATCCATTGAAAACTGATGGGCGTACCGCCGGTGAGGTCCCAGAAGGCGACGACGATGGCCACCACGAATCCGTATGCCCCGGCAAACATCGCGCAGAAAGTATTCGCGCGTTTCACGAACAGTGCGAGGAAGAAGAGACTGAACAGCGGCGAGACTAGCAGGTTGCTCGTCTTCTGCGTGACTTCGAACAGATTGCCCCGGACGTTTTCAATGACCAAGGCCAACAGGATAATGATTACGCCGATAACCGCCGAGACCCACTTCCCGTAGCGGACCTTGGTTTTCTCATCGAGGACTTTGCGGAGGACCAACGGGAGGAAGTCGGTATTCAGGACGGTAGCCGCCGAGTTGACGCCCGAAGACAGCGATGACATCGCGGCGGCGAGCATGCCCGCGATGACCAGGCCCGCCATGCCATATTTCATGTAATTCACTACAAACAGCGGGAAAAGGTAGTCGACCTTTTTCTCGTCGGCCAGCGATGCGTTGAGCAGATCGGGGTAGTGGGAACGAAAAAACCCCAACAACGCAAAGCCGAGCGAGATAAGCGTGACGTTGACGCACACGTCGGCGATGTTGTTGACCAGGAACGCCTTGCGGGCCGATTTGACGTCGCGCGTGGCGAGGTAGCGCTGGATAGCCATTTGATCGGAGCCCGCTGTACACACCCACCAGACCGTCGTCGCGATAAGGCTTCCGATCACGGTCACGCGCACGGTGGGATCGAAAGTGAAGAAGGGCTGCGTGTCCCACGTATCGGACCACTGGGTCGGGAACCAGGAGAACCCGCCCATCTTTACGGTGATGATGATGACGCAGATGATGGCCGCGCCGATCAGAAGCAGGCTTTGAATCGCGTCGGTCAAGACCACCGCCTGCAATCCGCCCATGGATGAATAGATGACCGTGATGGTGCCCATGATGATGATGGTGGGCGCCAGCGCCCCGGGCTGCAGTCCCATTGCGGTAACAACGGCGCGCGACGCGGTATAGACGACAAGACCCATCCAAATGAAGCGGATGAGCAGGAAGATGCCCGACCCCAAGAGGCGGGACGGCATCCCCAGGCGCCTCTCGAGCAGTTCGTATGCGCTGGTAATGGGCAGTTTCATGATGTGGGGAATCAGCAGGAAGCCCACAATCAGATAGATAATCGGGAGTGAGGCCAGATACATCAGGTACCCGATCGGGCCATGGCCCATCACTTCGCCGGGTTCCGCGAGATACGAGATCGTGCTGATCATCGCCGCAAACAGCGATAATCCCACCATCGACGGATTCATGCGGCGCCCACCAAGGTAGTAGTCGTCGGAAGTCTCGATCTTCCGCGCGTAATAGACTCCGATGCCGAGCATGGCAACCGCGTACACGGCGATCACGCCCCAATCGAGCAGCCCCAGCCCGCCGGCAAGTTCCGAGGGCAGCCCGGGCTCGGCTTCTTCCGCGCCGGCCGCGAATGCAGCCGCGCACAACGTACACGAAAAAAGCGTCCCTCGTGTCAGACTCCGCATGAATTGGGCCTTTCGTTATGGTCCCCCGGGAATTCGGGCTGATTATACTTACTTGAGCGTCCGGGGGCGAATCGTGCCGCGCGAGGCTCTCCACGTCACAAGAAGGACGGCGCGACCGGGGCCGATCGCGCCGCCGCTGTGCATTGTCCAGATCTGTCTACCGCGATTCGAGCGGCGGGTTGGGGTTGGTCACGGGAACCGGGATGTTCATGGCGATCGGCATCTCCGTCTCCCAACTGAGGTCGTCTGGCGCCCATTTTTCATCCATGGCAAGGGCGTCTTCCCACGAGATGGCCTTGCCGGTATAGGCTGAATCGCGGCCCATCATGGCCGTCAGGGTCGTGTCGGCGATGCGCGCGCCGTCGTGCCAATAGGGCCCGGCCTCGCGGATGCTGTTGACCAGGTCGATCTGTTCCTGGATGGAGTCGTTGACTCCCTGTTCGCCCATGTCAAGGCCGTTGCTGAACCCGTTCGTGCCGACGATGTTGATGCCGCCGCGGCCGTCGACATTATCCCAGTGGCGGCTGTAATGGGCGACATGGGCCTCTTGCCCCTTGTCGTTTTGGTAGATGTAGTCGCAGGAGAAATTGTCATACATGTCGCCGTACAGCTCGATCTTGGGTTTCCAGGCGCGTCCCCCGGAGGAGAACACGGACTTGGGGGGGCCGTTGAACGTCCAGTTGCAGAGATCGATGCCGTGGATAGCCTGCTCGACGATGTTGTCTCCGCAGGTCCAGCGGTAGTTGTACCAATTGCGCAACTGGTACTCGAGGTCGCTCCAGCCTTCCTTGCGTTTGACGCAGAACGGCAGGCCGCCGCAGTAGTAGCACTGCATGGCAACGATGTCGCCGATGGCGCCGCCATGGATCTTTTCCATGGTCTCGATGCGCACCCGGTCGTGGCGGAACTGGGTGCCGGCGACCATTGACAAGCCCTTGGCCTTGTGGGCCTCCATCGCCTTGCGGAAACGTTGCAGCCCGTGAGTGTCCGTTGCCACGGGTTTCTCGGCGAAAATATGCTTGCCCGCTTCGACCGCCGCCTCGAGGTGCTTCGGGCGTATGAACGGCGTGCTGGTCTCCATGATGATGTCGATATCCGTGTCGAGGATCTTCTGGTAGGCGTCCCAGCCCACGAAACACATCGAATCTTTCACCTTCACCTTGCTGCTGATGTTGACGTCATTGTGCTCGACGAGCTGTTTCCGGCGTGCTTCGAGGTGATCTTCAAAGAGGTCGGCCAGGGCCACCAGTTCGACGCCGTCGTTGCCCGCGAGCAGGTTCATGGCGTCCTGGGTGCCGCGTCCGCCACAGCCCAGCAGCCCGACCCGGAGGGTCTTGCCCGCCGCCGCTGCGCCTTTCGCGCCAAGAATGGCGAACGTGCCCGCTGCCGCCGTGACTTTCGCGAAATCACGCCGTGTAACGCTGTTTTTCGATGTGTCCTTCATTGGTAGCCTCCTCATCGGTCTTCGTGCGTATCCCCAACGGGTCAACCGGTTCCCACCGCGATCCGTTATCTGCCTTCGATATCTCAAGCAGCCAGGAACAGACAATACCATACCGGCCCGCCTCCGCGCGAACCCAGGCACTGCTCGGGGAGCGAGAGAGCTTGTGGCGAGGAGCTCCATTGCAGGGGAAGCTAGAGAATCCAGGACTACTGGGATTGGACACCCAAAACTCTGTAGAAAGCGGGATGGATTGCCACCAAGGCGTCATCGTCCAGTTCTGCTTCCGATACACTTCGTCTTGAAGAGTGAGCCCATGACAATGGACTCTTCTTCCCGACCTTTACCCCAACTAATCCTACTCGGTAGAAGACAGCCACGGTTTTCCGCCTGAATTCTGCATATGTGGCGCGCGTGTTTACAACGTCTTCGGCCAACAGCCTCAATGCGCATCTGTCCCCTTCGACCTCTTCCGTTGCGCCGAGACATACCATCTCAATCTCGTCGTCAGTCATCTCACCGATCCTTAAGCGAGGTTTCCTTTTCATCAAGAGTTTTTTGACAAAGAAATGCAGCATTGGATAATCCGCGTACCATTCATCGTAGATAGACCGCAGTCGCCCTCGGGAGTAGTCGCCTTCTGCTTCAAGCAGGGCCGAGAGAGAGACAGTAGGCTTTCCCGCAGACTTTTCAATGCAAAGATTTAAGAATTGTATAACTTCCCGTGGACGTTTCATCGTACGCGCCAAAATGAACTCTACTGTGTTTTGCTTGCCTACCTTGGGTGGGAGGAGATCTTTGAGCGTAATCTCACGAGTAGTGTATCTGTCTCTCACAAGTCGGCCAATCCGAAGGTCAAGCATCTTTAACAAATCATCATTAGACCACTGCATATGGTAATAAAGAGACTCATACTTCTCTTCCTGAAAGCCTGAATCCCTTGTTTCTCGAAACACGCGCTCGAGCAGGTCCAAACGTAATGAGACTAAGATTTTTGCATGGCGTATCTTTCGGAAATCTTTCACCGTCTCTATTAGGGCTCGAATAAGCTTGTCCTTTGCGCGACCGGAAACCCACTCTTTATCCAAGTCGTCGACTGTAATATAATACACTTGCTGTTCATCATCGAGAGCATCATCGATCAAATCTAGCATCTCAGAGAGTTCGCGTATTTGTACAGAGTTGATGACTTCTTGAGATCTCTTAACGATCTCAAATTTCGCTGTTTCCGAGATCTTACGCCGCCCGTTCACTTCCGCTTGGCAGGGGAAAAGGGTGCCAAGCCTCGCGGCCATTTCCTTTTCGAGATTTCTTGTAATCTCCGTAATCCTGTAGTCCGTGTCCTGCCAAAAACTATCTCCCCACTTCTCCATATAGGCCAAAGCCTGCTTATATTTCTTAGTTCTGAAAAAATCCAAGATTTTTGTCATGGCATTTCGGTCACCTTTGAAGTGATACTTCTTCTGCAGAAGCTCAACGCAGAAAACGTGGCGCCAAAGTAATTTGAAGAACAGATCCAATTTTGCACCTAAACTTTCAACAAATTGAAGAATATCGGAATTGGTAACATATTCCAGAGAAAGCCCATCTGGATTTATCTGAATCACTCGATCCTGACGTTCCGCGATTTGTACAAGGAGAGCCGTCTTTCCTACTCCGGTTCTACCCACCAGCAGGCGGCGAGGGTCATGCGGATCCGTCAACACGTTGAGGCTACCGTTGTCAATGAAGCAATCTCGAAGGAACTCCACGTCTTCCTCAGCATCGTTTGCGCCGATTGTATCGACTCGTGTGAAACGAAACTGTCCAGAGGATTTGACACTCTTAGCTTTCTTGTGTTTCCCCATACGTCAATCCCTACCCACTATTTCTGAGGCCATTATTCTAATTTAATATATGACCACGTGGCAGCGCAAGTACACGCAGGGTTGAGTTCCCTCATTAGGCGAATTTGCCTACTCTGTTAAGCCTAGGGTGTTTCCTTCGCTACGCCAAGGCCCACCACAAATCGACCCCTAGCTTGCACGGCTCTTTCCAGCATGCGAAGATAGCGGCCGGGACGATCGGGGCATTTGTTAACCTACGGGCGTGGCGCAACACGCAAGAGGAGATATCGTATGACGCATGGGGCTTGGTATGGGATAGCGGCGCTGGCGGCGGGGCTGGTCGTGATTACGGCCGGGGCCGCCTGGGCGGCCAATGATGACATGGGCAACGGGTTTCTGCACCACGGCGTCGCCACGCCGGTGAGCAACCATCGTGGGACGGTCGCGACAGTCGACGGCAAAGGCAATGACATCGTGCTGGTGTGGCTGTTCGACCATCGCGGCTGCTACGCGTTGCTCGAGATCCAGGCGGCCACGGGCGAGGCGCGCCAGGTCGCGGTGCCATTCCCGCCGGGCGGCGATTGCCCGTATGCGTCTATTCTCTCAACAACGAACAAGTTCTACACGCATTTCAACAGCTATTTCACCGAGTACGACCCGGTACAAGGCGAGTTTACGTTCTTCAGTCCGACTGCGCCGCAGATGGCCATGGGCATGACCGAGGACGATAAGGGCGTCATCTGGTCGGTGACGTACCCGGCCAGCGGCGTGGTTTCGTTCAACCCCGCGACGCGTGGGTTCAAAGACTATGGCCATGTATACGCCCAGAACTGGGCGCAGTACCAGCGTTATGTTGCCGCGGACGACGCCGGCTGGATCTACTTCGGTGTGGGCAACACCGCCAGCCAGATCATCATGTTCGATCCGGCAACAGCGACGGCCACGCCCATCGTGCCGGAAGAAAAGCGGATCCTGGGAAGCGGGATGGTCAAGCGCGACGTCAACGGAAAAGTGTACGGACAGTCCGGCGACCTGTGGTACGAGTTTTACAAGGGCGAGGTGAAAGAGATCGCTCAGCCCACGATCAGCGCAAAACCCATCATCACCGACAGCCAGGGCCTGTTCCACAACGTTTTCCCCGATGGAAAGATCCTGCAGACCTGTGACCTGGTCGAACACGTCCTCGAGATCAAGGATCCGGCAACCGGCGAGGTGGCGCGGTTCAATTTCGACTATACCAGCGAGGGCGCGCATATCATGGGCATGGCGGCTGCGCCGGATGGCACCATCTGCGGCGGCACGGCGTTTCCCATGCGGTTCTTCAGCTACAATCCAAAGACCGACGAATGGATCAACCGTGAGGCTTACGGCCAATGGAACACCGTTGTGACCCAGGGCAACATCTTCTTCGCGGGCGGCTATGGCGGCGGCTTTTTGCTCGAGTGGGACCCCTCCAAGCCCTGGGTACCCACTGCGAAGGGCAATCCGGAGTCCAATCCCCGATACCTGACGGAATGCTCGCCCACGATTCACCGTCCCCACGATCTGCTGGCCCATCCGGACGGTAAAACCATCGTGCTCGCGGGCACGCCGGGCTATGGTTACACGGGGGGCGGCCTGCTGTTCTGGGATCGCGAGACGCAAAACGCGACAGTCATTGAACATACGGCCATCATCCCTGAGCATTCGACCATGAGCCTTGTGGCGTTGCCAGAAGGAAAGCTGCTGGGCGGAACCACGACGGCGGCCGGCACCGGCGGCGAGGTAAAAGCCAAAGAGGCGCAGTTGTACATCATGGACATGGCGACCAAGGCGCTCGACTGGCAGCAGGCGGTATTCCCCGGCATCCAGGGTTACCCCGACATGATCCTCGGCGCCAATGGGCTGGTCTACGGCGTGGCCGACCACAACCGGTTTTTTGTGTTCGACCCGGCAACGCGCCAAGTGATCCATGAAGAGAACCTCCAAGAGACCCTTGGCAGCACCGCGAGCCAGCAACAGTCGCGCATTTTCGTTATGAGCCCCGACAATGTCCTGTACATGCTGTTTGTGAAAGGGATCGTGCGCGTGGATTACGCGACGCATGCGTTGACGTTGGTCGCCGAGTCGCCGGTGAGCATCGGCCCCGGGGGGACGTACCTGGACGGCCGGATCTATTTCGGCAGCGGCTCGCACGTATATAGCTATACCGCGCCGAAGCAGGAAGTAGGCGGATGACCTGGCGCAGCCGGGGAGGCCGCGCCGCGGCGTGCGCAGCGAGCAACGTTCAGGTCAATCAACGGGCCCGGGCCGGATAATCTCCGGCGCCGTGGCGATACGCGGCCGTATGGCGAGCCAGCCGACGCCCTGGAACTCGGGGTCGGGAATCTCGCGCACCTCTTCTTCGCCGAGGTAGGGGCACATCGCGTCGACCCAGGCGATGAGGCGCTGCAGATTGACCGGATCGACCTTTACGCCGTGATGTTTGCCGCTCGACGCGATCTCGATGAGCCGGCTCTTGTACGACAATGCCGTCATGGGCTTGGGCGTCTTGTACGCTTCGGGGTCGGTGGTGCTGTAGGCCTCGACCATGATCTCTCCCGCGATCCCCCAGCCGGCGGGCGGATTCTCCGGGGGAACATACGGCGCGCCCCACGAAGGGCGGCCGATCATGGTCAGGTAGGGTTCGGTGAAGATAGGCGAACTGGGACGTTCGGTCATGTCGAAGACTTCGCGGCCTTTACCGTCGCCCTCGTGGCATTTTGCACAGTACTCATCGAGAACCGGCCGCACGTAACGCGGGTAACTCACGGTGTCGGGCTTCCATGGCGGGGGCGTTATCGCGCTGGGGCCGCGCGTGAGTGCGAGGCCGCGCTGCCCGGTGTCGGGCGCCTTGCTGTGAAGCTCATGACATCCCAGGCAGCCGCGGGACTCGCCCGGCATGACGTTGACAAAGCTGCGCATGGTCTGAAGGGCGCGGTAGTTCTCGTCGAGAAGCTGGAAGTGCAGCGCCATGCCCGCGGGGGCTCGGAACGACACCGAGCCGTCGGCTTCAACGGGGACGGTCCCGAGGATGCGTTTCACTCCCTCCGACTGTACCGCCGACACGACCGGACCGGTCGAGATGTAGGGGCGCTTATGCCAATAGGTGTAGGTCTTGGGATCGATATTGAGAATGCGGAGATACCGGGCAAGGCCCCGGAGTTCCGTGGGCGCTCCGTAGTATACGTTCGCGCTGTAGATCACGCCTTCCTGCGGTTTGAACCGCGCCATACGGTCAGGGAACACCGCGCGGTCGACCACGACCGGAGGCCGGGGACGCGGCCTGAGCGGAATCGCGTGGAGAATCTGGTTCGAGCCTTCGTAAATCAGCTCGCGGTTGCCGTCGACGTCCATGAGATACAACACAAACTTGCCGTTGCGGCTGGCGGATACGATGAAATCCGTCTCGCTGAGAGGATAAGGGGAATAGTAAGCGCCATAGTTGCCCGAGGGGTGGTATTTCGGCGATTCGATGGGGTCCACGGGTCCGTTGCCGGATTCGGGCCACGTGACGTCGGCCGTCACCTTCGTGAGACCATTGGGGAAATTGAACCCCTTGTCGGGGTCGATGATTCCGACCGAGCCGCTGAACCAGTTGTGGTGGGCGCTGCCGGTAAACATCACCCGGCGGCTGCCGGGAATGGCGCGGGCGTCCTTGAGCAGGTCGGGCCACACACTCTGGTTGCCCCAGAAGGTGTTGGACTGCGCGCCGTCGGGATTGACGGTCCAGAGGCTCTGTGCGCGCCACAACGGCTTGTCGGTGTACTCCCAGCGCGTGTAGATGAGGCGGCCGTCGTTCATGACCGACGGCAAGTAGTCGGGTTCATTATTGGCCGAGATAAGATATATGTTGCGGCCGTTGCGGTCGCAGCGCGCCAGCACATACGCGTTGGTGGGGGGCATGCAGCGCACATAGGTGTTGCCGCGGGTCGTCGAGAATACAATGTGCGCCTCGTCGGGCAGATAGACGGGATCGAAATCGTCGTAGGAGCCCTCGGTCAATTGCGTGAGGCCGCTGCCGTCCGCGTTGATCTCGTAAAGGTGAAACGACTTCTCGTTGTGTGGTTTGAAACAGAAGAGAACCTTTTGGGCGTCATACGATACGTCCGGACGCCAGAACGATCCGTGCAACGGTTCCTGGGGGACGAGCTGGCGAACCGCGCCGCCGGGATGCAGCCCTTCGAGGATGACGAGTTTGCCGCCGGGAACGGCCATATACCCGAGCCGGTGACGCGTTTCGTGCGGCCATTCGGACCCCTGCGGGAACGGCATGTCGACGAACAGGACCTTGGTGAAGTCGATGACCGGATTCGCGAACATGATGGCGCGTTTGACGCCGCGCACCTGGAAATACAGCCCTGGCGAGGGCTCAGACAATGCGTTGGCCCCGGCTTCCAGCGCATCGAGCCGGGCAAGCTGCTCTCGGAAATCGGCGCCGCCCGGGTATGCAGAGGAAATGCGGGCGGCCAGGTCGCGCGCCCACGCGATCTCGCTCCGGATGCGCTCCGGCGTCGGATTGCCGCCGGCCTGGTGCAGCCAATCGTTTTCGAGGGCTGCGCGCGCTTCGTCTTGCGACAGGGTGCGCGTTTCGGGGGTGGACGGCCGTATATACGGCGCGACGGGCTCGTGAACGGAGGGGCGAAAATCGATCCGGGGCCCGGCCGCCATGATGATCTCCACCCATTCGGGGGAAAATTGCGCGGCCTCCCCCTGTGCCTTGAGCGCTTCGAAACGTTCGCGCAGGCGGTCCGCCTCGTCCCATTCGCGGAGGTCCTCGGGCGATTGTCTCCGCCATTGGTCCTCCGTGATTGGCTTATACTCAAGGAGGAGATCGAGCAGCCGGCCTGCCTTCTCTTCGTGAAAAGCGCCGCCGGCGGACAGGGCATACTCGAGCGGCGGCACGCCGGTAAACTCGGCGAACCGGCCGCACGCTTCGGGAAAGTCATGTTTGAGCCGTATGGACAGCGCTTCCACGGAATCGTCATCGAGCCAATCGGCCTTTTGCGCCAGGTGTTCACGCAGCGTGGCGCAGGTTTCGGCAAACGAAGCATTCGCAGGGTAGACTTCGGCCATACGCTGGTTCAGAACCTCGTAGCGTTTCGCCAGTGCGGCAGCGCCGTCCCGGTGGAGCGCGGCGATCGTTTCAGGCGACAGCGGCTCGGCATACACGCGCAGGTCGTCGAGGAGCCCTTGAAAATGCTCGCCCGTTCCGCCGGAAGAGCCGATATATGCGGGGGTATCGGGCTGTAGCGCGATTGTTCCCGGGCGCTCGAGTTGGCCGATCTCCTCGCCGTCGAGAAACACGCGCATGTACTGGCCATCAAAGGTAGCGGCGCAATGATGCCACCCGCCGTCGAGAGCATTGCCGGCCTCGATACGGGCATCGCACTCGATGTAGCCGCCGATATCGAGTCCAAGGGAGAGGAGCGCGCCGTCTTCCTGGAAAGAAAACAGAAGGCGGTTGCCGGATTCCTGCCGCAGAATTTCGCGATACCCGCTCAGATCAGAGGGGCGCAGCCAGGCGGCGAGGGTCAGCCCTGGCAACACAGGTTCTCCGAAACGCACGAGCCGGATCGCATGTTCGCCCCGTAAGGCGAGGGCGTTTCCGTAAATGCCCTTCGTGCGCGCGAGACCGTGCTCCGCGGTGGCCGTCAAGACTTCGCTGCCGGTGACGTCGTATACGGAAGCATATGGTCCGGCCTCATTGAAGGTCCAATGGGCGAGGCGCGCCGCGGCGATCTCGGGTTCGCCGCCGGCGGGAGGCGGCACGTTGCGCGTGTTGGCCTCCGCCCCGCTTGCATGGAGGGCCCCGATCTCTTCGGAAGTCAAGGCTTCGCGGTAGATGCGGAGGTCGTCCATTGCCCCCTGAAAACACTCCCCGCCGTTCGACGACGCAATACAGCCGGGGGCGGCGCCGCCTGTGACAAGGACGCCGGGCCGTTCAACGGCGCCAATCTCCTTGCCGTCGAGGTAGACGCGCGCAAAGCGGCCGTCGTAGGTCGCGGCGCAATGATGCCACGCTCCGTCAAGCACGGCAGCCGGTTCCAGCGGTGCATCGCATTCAAAATAACCGTTGACGTTCAGGCCCAGCGAGAGGATGGCGCCGCCGCCCTGAAACGAGAACAACACGCGTTGTTCGCCGTCCTCTTTCCGAAAGATCTCCCGGTAATCGCTGAGCTCCGTGGGAAAGACCCACGCGGAAAAAGTGAGGGCGGTCACCCCGTCAAACATCGCGGGCTCGGAGACGGAGAGCATATGAGAACCGGTAAACAGGAGCGCCTGGCCGAACAGGCCGCTGGTACGGGCAATGGCTCCGTGGCCGGTCCCCTGCGGCGTGGCGTCAAGCTGGTTGCCGCTTGTATCGGGACACGCTCCCGCGAAGCCGCTGTCGAAATCCCAATGGGCGAGAAGCGGCGCATCGATCGGAGCCGGCTCGGCCGCACTGGCTGCGGCGCAAAGTGACGCCGGCGCAAAAAAAGACAGGCACACAAGCGCCATGCCGTGCGAGATTCCCGGCTTCCAAAAGCGGCCGTTCACAACGACTCCCTTCTTCCGGACCATAACCAGACGGGCACCAGTATGCCTTGGACGGGGCTCACAAGCCAAGAACAGCACCAAGAGGGTAGAGCAGCCGCTTGCCTGGTTTTTGAGGAGCCCGGCGGTTGTACAATAGGGTAGCCTTCACTGCAGGAAGGGTGGGAGGAGACCATCATGCACAAATGTTCGCGCCGAGCGGCTCTGAAGGGATTGGGGCTCGCGGCCGCGCCGTTCATAGTCCCGGCAAGAGTTTTCGGGGATGAAGCGCCCAGCAACCGGATTGCGGTGGGGATCATCGGGACAGGGCGGCAGAGCCACCAGATCAACATCCCGCAGTTTC
Organism: Candidatus Hydrogenedentota bacterium; assembly: GCA_035416745.1. Classification (NCBI taxonomy): domain Bacteria; kingdom Pseudomonadati; phylum Candidatus Hydrogenedentota; species Candidatus Hydrogenedentota bacterium. The sequence continues at coordinate 22,957 of DAOLNV010000034.1, forward strand.
TGAATTCGCCTCATGCGCAGGTCGTGGCGCTCTGCGATGTGGATTCGTGGCGGCTCGAGACCGTCAAAGCCCAGGTCGAGACCCATTACGCCGCGCAAACGGGGCAGGCGTATTCGGGCTGCGCCGTCTATCGCGATTTCAGGGAACTGATTGCGCGTGAGGATGTCGACGCGGTCATGATCTCGGGACCCGACCACTGGCATGTCCCGATGGGGATTGCGGCCGCGAAAGCAGGCAAGCACTTCAGCGTGGAGAAACCGTTGAGCACGTGTATTGCTCACGGGCGCCTCCTGTGCGAAACGGCAACGCGGCACGGGGTTGTCACGCGCACCGATTCGGAGTTCCGGTCGCTCCCGGAGATGTGGCGGGGGGTGGAATGCGTCAGGAACAGGCGTATTGGCAAACTCACGAACATGAAGGTGTGCGTTCCCGGCGATTCGGCGCCCGTCGGCATGCCCGCCGAGATGCCCGTGCCCGAGAATCTCGATTACGACATGTGGCTTGGGCCAGCCTTCCAGAAGCCGTATACGGAACAACGCGTCCACCCGGCAAAAGACCTCAAAGGCCGCCCGGGATGGCTGCGCATCTCCGACTACACCAACGGGATGGTCTCGAACTGGGGGAGCCACCTCAATGATATCGCCCAGTGGGCGCACGGCACGGATCGCGGTGGGCCCGTGACCGTGGAAGGAACGGGCACGTTCTCCGAAGGGTTGTGGGACACCATCGTCGAATTCCAGCTTCATTATGCCTATGCCGACGGGGTGACCCTGGATTACGAGATGGGCAAGAGCGCCGGCATCGAGTTCACGGGCGACGAGGGATGGCTCCGCGCCATGTACGGGGGGGAAGTGACGGCGAGCGACCCCAGCATCCTACGCCCCGAGAAGGCGCCCGGCGACATCGACCTCAGCGCAACCCTGACCGATAAAGAGGATTTCCTGCAAGCCATACGCGGGGGGGCCGAGACGCTCGAGCCGGTTGAAGTCGGCCATCGCACGGTATCGCTTTGCCAGATCGGATTGATTGCCATTCAACTGGGCCGCAAACTCGAGTGGGCGCCCGAACGCGAGCGTTTCATCAACGACGACGAAGCGAACGGGCGCCTGGACCGCCCCGTCCGCGGCGACTGGCTGAAAACCTGAGGCGTCAAAACACGGCCGCCGAGCGAGCGCTGGCCAACTCACGGCAAGAGAGGTGCCCGAGAGGTGCTATACTGGAAAAAGCTTGGAATCCGGCGGGGCGGGCGAGGTTACGGGTAAGGGAGGAGCACTCGATGCAAAAGCCAATAACATGGATTGTGACGTTCTTCTTGGTCATCGCAGCAGCGTGTATGACGGGGTGCCCGTCTGATCCGAAAGCCAACGCCAGTCTCCACTTCTATAACGATGCCACCGATGACTACGTCCGCGGTATCTACCTTCAGCACTCGGGACACGACGACTGGGGCGAGAATCTGATCACGGACGAAATCCTGCCGGGCCACGAACTTATGATCACTCACCTGTATCCCGGAACCTACAGCATCAAGGTTGCCGTGAGGGCTTCCGAGGGATGGTATTTCGGCATGATTCCCTCCGAAACGTTGACCTTGGTTTCCAACGCGGCCCTGCAGTTCCGCTACGCAAGAGGCACCTGGGAAATAGGTGGAATAGAGTAAGTATAGGGGTGTCACAGCTCACGTGCCGGCGTTCGCCGCGCGCGGACCGCGGCGGGTGTCTGCCTCGCCTTCACTTGGCGGCGTTAGCCAGGATAACGTCCTTGAGGTGCCGGGCAGCGGCAAATTCGGGGTTGATGTTGAGCACGCATTCGCAGTCCTGGACGGCCTTGGAGTGGTCCTGCAGGTCGCAGTACGTCAGGGCACGAATGTAATAGGCTTCCGCCTGCACCGCATTTATGGCGATGGACCGATCGAGGTCTTCGAGCGCGAGTCTGTACGATTTGCGGATGCGGTAGGCAAGGGCCCGGTTGTTGAGCGCGCGGAAATTGTCGGCGTTGAACCGTATGGCACTGGTGAAATCCTTCTCAGCGTGCTGGTACTTTCCCAATGCGAGGTAGGCCATGCCGCGGTGGTTGTAAATGATGGAGCGCACCTGCCGCCGGGTCTTCATGCGCAGGGCGCGCGAGTAGAGTTCAATGGCCCGGGAGAAGTCATCGCTGCTGTGCGCGGCCAGCGCCTCGAAGATGAGTTGTTCGAGTTCGTTGCGGAGCTGGATGGGCCCAACCGGCTTGTCGTCGCGCTGCTGGAGGTACGTGAGTTCTTCTTCATCGAGGCCAGGAACCGTTTGATAGGAGGGCAGCCCCTTTTCGACGCTGGCTTTCCGCCGGTTTTCGCGTTGATGGACCTCGCGCTGGTACTCCCGAATCTCCTGGAAGATGATATCCGAGAGCGTGAGCGTGGCGTTGAGGGAAGCGAGTTTGCGCTTCATCGGTTCGTCGAGAAGCGTGTTCTCGGACTTGTAGACAAGCTCGTGCTCGACCTCGGCCCAGGCGTCCTGCAAAATGGTCCGTAACTGGATTTCGGCGACGCGCCTGGTCGAATAGATCGGACGCGGCTTGATTTCGTTCGAGAGATCGACCATCAGGTGAATGGACGAATAGCCGAACTCGTGGAAGGAATGTTCCGCGCCCTTTGTTTCGAGCTCAACAACGCGGAAATGTTCCCCGATGAGCTGCTGGACTGCGTCGAGGTCGGACAGAAACGGGCAGACGATTCGAAAGCCGATCAGGTCAGTGAGAAGCGTGCTGGCCGCGCCGCTCCTGCGCAGGCGCAGAATCTTCTCGAAATAGCTGTCGAACGATTTTACGCGGTATTTGATCGAGGCGTTGATGCCTTGCGCGGTGATCAGACGCTGCAAGCGGTGTAACACGCGCTGCGCAACCGCGTCATAGACCGCGGCCTGGTTCAAGTACTCTATCTCGAGTTTCCGCCGTTGTGGAATCCGCATCGGTTTGCCTCCGGCTCACACTCGCAACGATACAGCCGGGCGAATGCCCAGCAACTGCCAGCCGTGCAGTATTCTAGCGCAAGAGGCGGGGAATGAGCGAGGATTGCACCTTCACTCGTGCGCGCCGGTTTTCACGAACTCAAACGCGTACAGCTTTGCGGCGCGCAGTTCGAACCGGAGGCTCAGCGGTTGCCCGGCATAGGCAGCGTCATCGCTGCCGCCGTCCCACGTCACGATGTGGACGACATCGTTGGTCATGATATTACCGCACCCAGCGATTGCGCGCCCGGGCAGCTCATGATGAGCATCCCGCAAGACACTATCATGATGAACCGCACCGGCCTACTCCTTCGGGCCCGTGACCGTGGCCAAAACAGCGTTCATATTCAGCCTCACCAGGAAATAATGAGTGTTCCCGTCACGTCTCTCGCGAGGCAATGGCAGCCTGGAGGGCCGTCTTCGCGGCTGAATTCGACGGCATTCTCTACGTACGGGTATGGCGAGTTGACCACCATCGCCACCCGTTCTTCCGTGCCGGTCTCGGGATAGAAGCGGACGGTTGCGTTCTGGAGGTTCTGGATTTGGATGCGGCGCCGAACACCGTAGTGCCCGGACAGCATCTCGCGGCAGGCCAGTTTGCTGTCGTCGGCCTGCTCGACGAATACCCGGCACTCGCGGTGCCATGCGCGGGGCATGGTGTAGGTGGAGCACCCGCCGTCGAGAATGGTCTCGAACCCCACCAGCAACGGCGCCCCCTGGGGAAACCGCAGCCGCAACGTCACCGTTGTATCGGCGTGGTATCCCGAGAAGAAAAAGCCGTTCCGGCAACGCGCGACACATACCATCGGGGCGCGGTCCCCGGGCTCGCGGCGGTCCACGGCGAAAGTATAGCCGAAGGCGGTGAGCATATGGCGCATGAGCTGTTCGCCCGCGAACCATTCGTTGGGGTTGTCCGTGGCCAGAAGCCGTGCTCCCGGCCGGTAATGGTTCGAGTTGGTGCCGCGCACCCAGGCCAGCACGCCTCCGTTCCATTCGGGCAGGGCGCGCGACAGAGCAATCACCCGTGTGCCGGCATCGTTCGCGACGGCGGCCCGGACCTCGGTGTGCGCGTCTGCGGCGTCCGCCAGCACCGCCTCGACTCCGCCGGCGCAGGTCAGCGGACGGTGGTGCAGCCGGGTCGGGGCCGATATTCGATGCGCGATATCGGGGTCGGCGGTCAGGGCAAGTTGGAGTTCGCCGTCGAGCGGCTGTTCGCGGCGAAGGTTCAGAGCCGAAAGCATCGTGTCGCTCGCATGGCCTGTCGGGCCGTAGAGAAGCACCTTGCCGCCGCCCTTGACCATATCGAGAAGCGTGCGTTCAAACGCAGACCCGGTATCCGGAACAATCGATACCAGGACCGACTCGCGAAACACCTCCGGCCTCGCCGCGAGGGCTTTCGGAAGGTTCGCCGCAGTGATGACGGTGTTGAGCGGAAACCCCGTGTTGACCGCCTGCCGCATGAACCAGTCGCCGAAAAGAACTTCGTCGACCCGCGCGGGCTGGCCGAAGGTCATGTCATGGTATTCATCAAAGGGATAGACCCACACGACGGGGCCCGGCTGGTCAGGCGAATCGGCGCGTCCCCGCAGAATGTGCGGGATCACCTCGTTAGGCACCTCGACCGGCATCTCGCCGTAGGAATTGTCGATGGTCAGGAACAGGATGTCCGTGGGAGGCATGGTTTCCCCGCGCTCGGTCACGCGCGCCACGGCCATGGGAAGGTAGATGTCATGGGGTTCACGGCCATACCGGTCAAGCCAGGGACTATTCAGCCACCAGGGGTCGTGCGTGTAGTATCGGAATGGGTACCGATCGCCCGGAATCTCCGCAATCCTCGACATGTGACCCACCAGTTCCAGGCCGAAATCGCCGTCGAGGGCAGCCCAGGGCGAGTTGGGCGGCGGCGCCATGTTGAATCCGCCGCGGTAGATGTCGCGCAGGGGCACGCCGTCCGACGCGAGGTCCATGCCCGCGGCAAGATTGGTGCCGCGCGTTTCGATGGGAAATTGAGGGCATTCCTGGCGAAACCGTTGCCAGAAATCGAGGATTTTGTCGCGGACGCCGGCGATTTCGCTGGTGGTGAACGTCTCGCCGTCAAACACCGCTCCGGTAACGCCCCAGGCTTCCAGGCCGAATCCGAACCCGTTCGAGAACCAGATATAGTCGAAACCCAGGTCAGCCAGAAAATGCTGGCACTGACGGCCAAAGAACGTGCCGAACGGCGTCCCCTCGGGGATACCTTCCGGGAAACCCGCGTAGGATACGGTGTCCCCGCGCAACACCGAGTAACAGCACACAAACGTGCCCTTGCCTGCTGTATCGCCCAGGCACACCTCGGGATGCCGCTCAAATTTGAAGCTCGATTTGGCGAACTCGGGGCCCGGGTCGAACGTCGCGCCGACACGCACCGGTTTCCCCGTCTGTTCGCCGCCGACCCTCTTGATGATTGCCGTGATCCGTTTAAGCCATTCATAGGTGACGACGGGCGGATTCTCGGTGTAGAAATACGGGCGCTCGTGCAGCGAAAGTTCGGGAGGCCCGCTCCCCGGCGCGATCTTCCAGTTGCCAATGCCGATGTAGCGCGCCCATTCGATGGGCGCCTCGAGCTCGCCCCGGTAATCGAGGATCTCAGAGCCGTCGGCGGTCCACAACAGCACGGATACCTGTTCCGCGTGGCGGGTCAACGGCCACCATTGCCGGAACATTTCTTCGCAGACCGCGGAGATATAGGCCTCATCCATGACATTGAACGGTTTGAGGCTCATTTCGAGGGTAACATTCCGAATAGCCGGATACGGCACGAGCGTCTGCGGCGCATCAGGCCTTTCCGTGTTGGCCTCCAACACGATCGCCGACAGCGTGCACACGGCAATACTTGTGGCAATGTTCATGAGGCTTGATCCCCCTTTGCTTCGTTTGCGCCGGTCCTCGTTTTCCGTGACGGGCCTCAGCCAATAATAGTAAAAAGCCAGGAACTCGCGCACGACCGAATACACGCCGCGCGGAGACTCGAGAAATCGCACGGGACGCATCGCCCCAATGAGACCGGTGTGCCTCACAGGTTCCATTTGTCCCGTTGGTCCTGATTCAGGAAGTGAGCCCCCCGCCGGGGGTTGCCGAACCAAACACAGCCCTTCAGCGGGGCGGCTTCATACCTCCCTTGTAAGGGAGGCCGCCCCGTGCGGCTGGGCGAGTGAGGCCCGTTTGGAAATTGACGCGCGTTGGCGGTTGGCCTAGAATGCGATTCATTCCGTCCGGTCCGGTTGTGAACCGGGCGCGGTGGCCGTAAACTCAGCACCCGAGGACTTTCACGCGTCTGCCGTCTGCACGAAAGCCCGTTCAGGTGAAACCGGAGGGGGATATACGTCCATGAAGAAGCAAGATTCGACCCGCAACAGCATGGCAGCCGCCCATGCCACACCGAGACGCACGTTTCTGAAAACCGCCGCGGCGGCCGGCGCCGGGCTCCTCATTCTGCCCAGCGGAACGCGCGTAGGCGCTGCCGCGCCCAGCAACAAGCTCAACGTCGCCCTTATCGGGGCTGACGGCCGGGCGCGCGCCCACTACGATGCCATTTCGGAAGAGAATGTCGTGGCCCTGTGCGATGTCGATGAAGAACATATCGCATTCGCGGCCGAAAGATTCCCCAATGCCAAGCAGTACACCGATTGGCGGAAGTGCCTCGAGCAAAAAGATCTCGATGCGATCATCTGCTGCACCGCCGACCACACCCATGCTTTCGTCGCCACATGGGCCATGAATCGCGGCATGCACGTCTATTGCGAGAAGCCCCTGGCCAACAGCGTCGCGGAAGCCCGCCTGGTCCGCGAAACATACCTCAAGAACAAGGACAAAATCGCCACCCAGTGCGGCATGCAGCGCCACGCTCACGAAAACTTCAACCGCGTGAAGGAGTTGATTCGCGACGGCGTCATCGGCGACCTCGAAGAAGTCCACGCATGGGGCAACCGTCAGATTCCCAAGCCGGGTTACCTGCCCGCGCAAGGCGAACCGCCCAAGAACCTGCACTACGACCTGTGGATAGGGCCCTCCCCGTTCCACCCCTACAATCCGGGCTACTTTGAAGGGGCCCCCGGCGCGAACTGCCTTTCCTGGAACATGTACTGGGATTTCGGCAGCGGCCAGGTCGGCGACATGGGCAGCCACACCATGGACATCGTCTGGTGCGCGATTGACGCGGGCCTCCCAACGTCGGCCGAAGCCGCTGGCGACCCGTTCAATCCCGAGGTCACGCCGGTAAAGCTCGCGGCGGCCTTCGAGCATCCCGCCAACGACTGGCGGCCCGCGATCCGCGTCACATGGCACCAGGGCGGCGACATGCCGGATAACCCGGGCGGATTCGAATGCATCGACCTGAACAAGATTGGCCACGGCGCCATGTTCAAAGGCTCCAAGGGCATACTCGTATCGGACTTCGAGCGCCGCATCCTGCTGCCCGGAAGCGACGAGGCCGACATGACCTACTACACCCCGCGGCCCAAGGATAAGCTCTTCCCGCCCCTGGGCCATTTCCAGCACGAATGGACCAACGCCTGCAAGGGCGACCTCAAGACAACCTGCAACTTCGATTACAGCGGCACCATGATCGAACAGTTGCTCCTGGGGCTCGTTGCCTATCGCGTGGGCGGCAAGATCGAGTACGACGGCGCCAACGGACGCGTCACCAACAACGCCGAAGCCGACGCACTCCTCAGCCGCAAATACCGCAAAGGGTGGACACTCAACGGCTGACGGCCAAACCCGCACAGATTCAAAGACCACAACACGGGGCCTGTAACGAATAGCACTGGCTTAAGTCGGCAACGGAGGGCCGGTTTTCGAACCGGCCCGCGGCGGACATGCCTACGCACTATCGTTGTGCCGTGGTCCTGGAGACCTTCGGTCGCACGAGTGGCGCGGTCAGGAGACCACGCCACAGCAGCGAGAGACCACGCCACAGCAGCGTGAAACCGCGCCACGGCCGCGGACCCTTGGCCGCGCGAGTGTGATAAACTTTGTTTCGTGCGAGGATGAGCACATACGGTCTTGGTGGAGTTGGAATTGATGGGCATGCGAATCAACAGCCGCCGGGCGGCGTTGGATGCTCAGCGGCAGCTGTCGGGCGCCTCGCGCGGCAAGGTTGGGAACCTCGAACGCACGGCAAGCGGGTTGGGCATCAGCCGGGCGAAGGACGATGCGGCCGGGCTGGCAATCGCGGAGCATCTCCGCAGCGAGGTGCGCCGGTCTGAGCAAGAGGCGCGCAATCTCCAGTACGGATTCAACGCGTCGCGCGCGGCCGGGGATGGTCTTCGGGCGCAGCAGGAAGGCCTTGTGCGGCTGCGCGAACTGGCCCTTCAGGCGTCGAACGGGGCCCTGACCGGCGAGCAGCGAGCCGCCATCGACGAGGAAGCCAGACGGCTGGTCGGCGAGCTCGACGCTACGGCCCGGCAAACCGGGTTTGGCGGACGAAGTCTTCTCAATGGCGACGCGCGGAGTATGTCACTCGGGATCGAAGGCAGCCTGGAACTGAACATCAACGAATCCACTGCCGCAGCGCTCGGCATCGGGGCCGTTGACCTGACAACCCCGGCAGGGGCATCGAACGCAATCGAGGCGCTTGATGCGGCCGTAGCGCGTCTCAACGAGAACCTGGCCGCCGCAGGCGCTCAGGAACGCCAATTCGCGCGCGCCATCGAACAACGGCAGACAGGGACACAGACTGGCGCCGGTGCGGAATCCCACATTCGCGGCATCGACGCCGCTCGGCAGGCAATCGGCCGGGCGCGTAACAACATCCTTCAGAAGACGGAACTCGCGGCCTTGACGCAGTCCAATCTCCAGGCAGAAGCCGCCGCGCTTCTCCTCGGAACGTAGCGTAAACCGGACCCCTCTGCGCGCACGAAGACAGTCCATTCCACCGCTGTATTTGGGATCGCCCGTTCCGGGCAGGTGATCATTGGAACGCTTGTTCGGAGTATGCGCTCAGAATGTCGAGGATTTCGCGGACTGCGTCTTCGAGCCCGATGAATACGGCGCGTGAGATGATCGAGTGCCCGATATTGACCTCGTTGATGTCCGGGATCGCGGCGATAGCGGGCAGGTTTCGGATGGTCAGGCCGTGTCCGGCGTTCACGATAAGGTTGCTGTCAAGCGCGCGCGCTGTGGCGTCGGCGATGCGGTCCAACTCGGTCAGGATGTTATCCCCTCGGGCACTCGCATAGGCGCCCGTATGCAGTTCGACGTAGTCCGCCCCGGCCTCGGCGCTGGCGTCGACCTGCTCGGGCTCGGGGTCGATGAACATGCTCACCTTGATGCCGGCGTCTTGGAAGCCGGCGGTCACTTCGGTCAGGCGGCGCACCTGGCCGGCGACGTCGAGTCCGCCTTCGGTGGTGATTTCCTGCCGGTTTTCCGGTACCAGGCATACGCTGGTGGGCTGGATACGATGGGCGATGCCAATAATCTCGTCGACCGCGGCCATTTCGAGGTTCAACCGCACCTGCAGAACTTGTTTGAGGAGTTCGACGTCGCGGTCCTGAATGTGGCGCCGGTCCTGGCGGAGATGCACGGTGATCTGGTGGGCGCCAGCGAGTTCGCAGAGTTTTGCGGCGGTAATAACGTCGGGTTCAACGCCTTTTCGCGCTTCCCGCAGGGTGGCCACGTGGTCGATGTTTACGCCTAACTCTATCATGGCAGTTTCCCTTTCCGCTGTACCGCGTTATAACGCCGCCACCCGCTTCGCCAACGCTTCGACGAGCGCTTCCGCTTCCCGGCGGACCTCGTGTTGCACCATCACGCGGATAATGGGCTCGGTGCCCGACGGGCGAATCACAACGCGGCCGCGGCCCTTCAACCCAGCTTCGGCCTCCCGCACCAGCCCGGCCAGTTCTTCTTCGGAGGGCACCGCGCCATCGTCGTGCGGAACGTTGGCATGCGCCTCCGGCATATGGTGGTAAACACTCGCCAGCACGGACAGCGGCGTATCGTGCCGGACCATCGTTGCGAGCACCTGGAGCGCGGCAATCAAAGCGTCTCCGGTGGTGTTGTACTCGAGCAGGACCATGTGACCCGACGCCTCCCCGCCCAACGCCAGGTCGTGCTCGCGCATGGCTTCGACGACGTACCGGTCGCCAACTTTCGTCCAGATGATCTTCCCGCCCAACGGCTCGATGGCCTTCAGCAGGCCTCCATTGGCCATGATGGTTGTGGCCAGACAGTTCTGGGGGAGGCGGCCGCTTTTCAGCATGTCGCACGCGAGGATCGCGAGCAGGCCGTTCCCGTCGATGAGCCGGCCTTCCTCGTCCGCCATGACGATGCGGTCGGCGTCCCCGTCGAACGCGATGCCGACGTCGGCCCGTTCGCGTATCACGGTGGCGCGCATGTCCTCGGGGCGGGTGGAGCCACATCCGTCGTTGATGTTGGTTCCGTTTGGGCGTTCGCCGATGGCGATGACCTCGGCGCCCAATTCGGAGAAGGTCGACGGGCCGACCTTGTACGCCGCGCCATGGGCGCAATCGCACACGATCTTGAGGCCGTCCAGGCGCATTCCCTTCGGGAAAGACGCTTTGGCGTACTCGATGTAGCGGCCGACGGCGTCGTCGATGCGGCGCGCCGTGCCGATGCGCTCCGCCGTGGGACGAATGTCCTCGACTTCGCCATTCTGAATGAGCCGGGTGATCTCGTCTTCCATGGAATCGGGGATCTTGTACCCATCCGGGCCGAAAAGCTTGATGCCGTTGTATTGGAAGGCATTGTGTGAGGCAGAGATCATGATGCCGCCGTCGCACCGCAGGCTTCGAAGAATGTAGGACACGCCGGGCGTAGGGAGCGGCCCCACGAGCAACACGTGTACGCCCATGGAACACAAGCCCGCCGTGAGCGCGTTCTCGAGCATGTATCCCGAGCGCCGGGTATCCTTGCCGATGAGGATCGTGTGGGGGCGCTCTTCCCGCTGTGCGAGATGTCCCACTGCCCGCCCCACCTTCAGGGCCAGCTCAGCAGACATGGGATACCGGTTGGCGATGCCGCGAATACCGTCCGTTCCAAACAGTCGCTCGCTCATGGATGATACTTTCCGTAAATGGCGTCGGTCATACGCGCAACGCGGGCCATCATCCGCACGTTGTGCACCCGCACCGCGTCGGCCCCATTCGCAATAGCGACCGCCACCGTGGCGGCAGTGCCTTCATCCCGCTCACCCAGCGCGGCGTCCAGCACGGCTCCGATGGTCGATTTATTCGAGGTGCCAACCAACACGGGGCGTCCCAAACGCTTGAATTCTCCAAGACGTCTCAGCAGTTCCAGATTATGCGCCACCGTTTTCCCGAATCCAAATCCGGGGTCTACCCAGATGCGCCGTTCGGAGATGCCCTGGGCCACAGCGTATGACATGCGTTGTTCCAGGAACGCGCGGATATCGTCGACCACATTCTTGTAGAAAGGGTCTCTCTGCATGGTCTTGGGCGCGCCCTGCATGTGCATGAGTATGCAGTCCACGCCGCTGGAAGCGATTACCCCGGCCATTTCGGGGTCGCCCCGCAGAGCGGTGATATCGTTGACCATGACGGCGCCCGCCGCAATGCAGGCGGCGGCCGTTGACGCGTGGTAGGTGTCGATCGAGAGCGGTTTCCCGAGCCCTGCGCAAGCGCGCACGACGGGAAGCACGCGCTCGAGTTCCACGGCCGGATCGAGCGTTTCGGCACCAGGCCGCGAGGATTCTCCGCCGATGTCGAGGAGATCCGCACCCGATTCGGCCAGTTGCCGGGCATAGGCTGTTGCGAGGTCAAACTTGGCGTATCTTCCCCCGTCAAAGAAGGAATCGGGCGTCACATTGATGATGCCCATGATAGCCGTACCCGGCCCGAGCTGCTCCGCCAACGGCATGCGTGTCGCCGCTTCCCTCATACGTAACCACCTCGCCACCCCGCGGACTGCCCGGCGGCTGGGCGTTCAATAGTGTTTATGCAGGATCCGGCACGGGGGCATCGGGGCCCGCATGCAATCCGTCACTCGCCGGCTCTTCGTTCCGCGGCTCGTCCTGTGCGACGATGCGAGCGGGTCGGATTCCCGTCAGTTCACGCTCTTTCTTCGGCAACAGGTCTTGGCCGCCCTGTTTGCGGATGATCTCGTCGAGTTCGTCGCCCTCGAGCGTCTCGCGCTCGACCAGCGCCTCCGAAATGGCCAGAAGGATGTCTTTGTGCTTGTTCATCAATTCCTTGGCGTCGGCGTAGGCTTCGTCCAGAATCGAGTGAATGGCCTTGTCAACCGCCGAGGCGGTTTCCTCGCTGAAATCGCGCTCGCGCACCAAGTCGCGGCCCAGGAATATCTCGGAATTGGACCCGAATGAAATGGGGCCCAACTCGCTCATGCCCCACTGGCAAACCATGGCGTGAGCCAGCTCCGTGGCGCGTTTGAGGTCGTTCGAAACGCCGCTGCTCATCTCGCTCAGCGCAACGTCCTCAGCGGCGCGCCCGCCCATCATGTACCGAATCTGTGCCAGGCAGTACGATCTGGACAGGGAATGGCGGTCCTCTTCGGGGAGCATGCTGGTAACGCCAAGAGCTTGTCCGCGGGGAATAATGGTCACTTTGTGAATGGGGTCGCCATGCGGCATGAGCCGGCCCACCAGGGCATGGCCCGCTTCATGGATCGCCGTGCTCCACTTTTCTTTCGGACTGATGACAAGGCTTCGCCGCTCCGGGCCCATCAATACGCGGTCTTTGGCGTCTTCGAAATCGGTAATCTGCACCCTTTCATGGTCGCGGCGCGCGGCGAGCAACGCTGCCTCGTTGACCAGATTGGCCAGGTCGGCCCCCGAGAACCCCGGAGTCCCGCGCGCGAACGTGCGGATGTCAACTTCGTCGTCCAGTGGCACGCCGTTGTTGCGCAGATGAATGCGAAGGATGGCTTCGCGGCCGGTGATGTCCGGATTGCTCACCACGACCTGGCGGTCAAACCGGCCGGGACGCAGCAGTGCGCGGTCCAACACATCGGGCCGGTTGGTCGCCGCCATCAGGATCACGCCTTCGCTGGTGTTGAACCCGTCCATTTCGACGAGCAGTTGGTTAAGGGTCTGTTCACGCTCGTCGTGTCCGCCGCCGAGCCCGGCGCCTCGCTGGCGGCCGACCGCGTCGATCTCGTCGATGAAAATGATGCATGGGGCATGCTTTTGTCCCTGCTGGAACAAATCGCGTACGCGGCTGGCGCCTACGCCGACGAACATCTCGACGAAATCCGACCCGCTGATGCTGAAGAACGGCACATGAGCCTCGCCGGCCACGGCGCGGGCGAGCAAGGTCTTGCCCGAACCCGGGGGACCTACCAGCAACACGCCTTTGGGGATACGGCCGCCCAAACGCGAGAACTTCTTGGGATCCTTCAGGAATGCGATGATCTCCTGAAGTTCCTCTTTGGCCTCGTCTACCCCCGCGACATCATCAAAGGTGACCACTTTGTCGCTGTGGTTCATGAGACGGGCGCGGCTCTTGCCAAACGAGAGAGCCTTGTTGCTGCCCCCCTGCATCTGGCGAAACATGAAAAACCAGAACAGGCCAACAATCAGGATGAACGGCACGATGTTGACCAGCATGCCCAGCCACAGGTTGTTGTCGCGCTCCATCTGTGGAACAATGCCCTGTTCCGTGAGCTTCTGGTCCCAATCATCCAGAAAGTCCTTCCACTGAAACGTGATCGTATCCGAGTTCTTATAGGGCTCCTTGAGCTTGGCCTGAACTTCGTAAAGGCTGTCGCCGAGATCTTTCACCACGACCGCCTTCACATTGCTCTTTTCGATTTGATCCACGAAATCGAGCCGCCCCAGCTTTTCACCGGCCTTCTGCGTCTTGGAGAGCTGGGTCAGGGCAAGCACCACAATGATGATCAACACGATCCAAAGAGAGGCCTGTTTGAGAAAACCATTCATAAAAGGTTGGCTATCCTTACGTTACATCGGGCGCGAAAAAGACCTCGCGCTCATACTCTATAATGATAACATACGATTCGGACTCTTACAATCCCGCGGCTATGCAACGTTTTCCCGCGCAAAACGTTGCGGGATTTGACGTCCGGCTACTCCGCAATAAGATAACGCCCGAACTACGGTTTTATTCACCCCGTCAGGCGGAAGGGGGCCTGGCATCCCGGGGTTGCGCGGCCTTCCGGCGGAGCAGGGGTCTTCGGAACGTGCGATTGCCGGTCGTTGTGGTGCGGGCATGTTGCCGTGCGCGTTGTGTTTGCGTTAGATTGTCATGGCGAGGAGAACGCAATGACCACACCCCAGACGATCCGCGTAGGCGTTATTATGGCCGGCGGCTCCGGCGAGCGGTTCTGGCCCTTGTCTCGCAGACTGCGGCCAAAACAGCTGCTCTGCCTGACGTCTCCAGACCGGACGTTGCTTGCGGAAGCGGTTTCCCGGGTCGCTCCCGTCGTTCCGCCCAAGGACATCTACATCGTGACGGGAAGGCATCTGGTTGACCCCATCCGCGAAGCCGGCACGGGCGTGCCTCCCGAGAATGTAATCGCTGAACCGTGCAAACGCAACACTTCGGGGGCCCTTGCTTACGCGGCCGCGTGTATGATGGCGCGATACGATGCCGCCCCCCAGAACATCACCATGGCCATCACCACGGCCGATCACGAGATCGGCGATGCGGAACGGTTTCAGCAGACCGTCGCGGCGGCCCTGGACGTTGTGGAGCGCGGCGGTGTTCTGGCCACACTCGGCGTGGCGCCCACGAGGGCTGAAACCGGCTACGGGTACATTCAAATCGCCGAGGATGCCCGTTCCGTATCGGAGGGGGATGTCGCCATCTATCCGGTAACGGCGTTTCATGAGAAACCCAACCGTGAGGTGGCCGAGGGTTTCGTGTCGTCCGGCCGCTACTTCTGGAACAGCGGCATGTTTTTCTGGCGCATATCCGATTTTCTCGACGAGCTGGACAGGGTCAGGCCCGCGCTCGCAATGGCAGTCCGTGATATGGCCGAGGCAGCGAAAGAGGGTGACGAACTGGGCGTACACAAGATTTTCGAGAAACTCGAAGACATTTCGATAGACTATGCGCTCATGGAACATGCCCGCCGCGTGGTAATGGCCCGAGCCGAGTTTCCATGGGACGACATTGGCGCCTGGCCGGCCCTGAACCGTACCATGGCGCGCGACAGCCGAGGCAATGCCGGTCGTGGCGAACCGGTCCTCATCGATTGCGACAACTGCATTGTGTACAACGAACCGGGCAGCGGCAAGGTTGCGGTGGGCGTTGTCGGGTGTGAGGATTTGATTGTGGTGGTGACCTCCGACGGCGTCCTGGTTGCGCCAAAAGACCGGGCGCAGGACGTCCGCTTGGTCGTGGCCGAACTGAAGGCGCGCGGGACTGGCCAGGTCTAGTACCCACCCGGGACCGCTAAAACGGCAGCGAGGGCATGAATGCAGACCCAGGAGAAACGGCAGACGTTGTCCGTGGTCTGTCCAGTTCGTAACGAATGCGGGAATCTGCCCGCACTGTACGACCAGCTTCGCGCCGCACTGCAAGAAACCGCTCTCGCATGGGAGATCATCCTGGTTGACGACGGCAGCACGGACGGGTCGGCAAATGCCATACGGGCGCTTCACCAGGAGGATTCCCGCGTGCAGGGCATTTTCCTGTCACGAAACTTCGGGCACGAAGCGGCGGCAACAGCCGGCATCGACCACGCCCGCGGGGATGCCGTTGTTCTGATGGACGCCGACCTGCAAGATCCCCCTTCTCTGATCCCCGCTCTGGTCGAGAAATGGCGCGAAGGGTACGACATCGTATGTGCGCAGCGTACCGCCCGCCACAGGGAATCCGCCTTCAAACGCGCCTCGGCGTACCTCTTCTACCGCATCATGACCTTCTTGGTAGGATGGAATTTGCCAGCCGACACCGGAAACTTCCGCCTCATGAACCGAGCCGCGGTTGAGGCATTCAAGAACTGCCCCGAGCGAAACCGTTTTGTGCGCGCCCTCGTGGCTTGGACAGGTTTTCGACAGACCACCGTGCCTTTCGAGCGGCCCCCGCGGCGGGCGGGAATAAGCAATTACCGGACCTGGCAGATGGTCGCACTGGCACTCACCAGCGTGACGAGTTTTTCGGTCGCCCCGCTGCGCATCGCCACGGCGATCGGGCTGCTTGTGGTGCCCTTGGCAACGCTGACCGTGCTGGGAATCCTCATCGGGAGGCTCCTGGGCGCACCGGTGCCGGTGAACGTGGTTGTAGTAG